>CALHUZ010000521.1 GCA_938039305.1 uncultured Saprospiraceae bacterium | reverse complement strand
CGATGGTCTGATCCGCAAGATCTTGAGCTTCTATTACCGCAGTATATAGTCGCTCTTTAAGATATTCTATATTCATAGAATTCTTAGCAGATATGGTGATGAGGTTATCATGCGAGATCAGTCCTTCTTTATAATAATCCTTCTGACGCGCATAGGGATTAAGGTCCATCTTGTTAGCGACGAATATTTGTTTGCTCTGAGCTGTGATTACCTTACTGGCATCGAGAAATTTATCTACGTCATCCCATAAGTCTTGCGGCTTGGAAGCAGTAACATCAAAAACATATATGACAAGCGTCGACTGCAAGATCTGCTCCATCGTTCGCTCTACTCCTATCTTTTCTATCTGATCTTGTGCTTGCCTGATTCCTGCTGTATCTATCAATCGAAACTGTATGCCTTTGATATTAAGTCCTTCTTCGATTGTGTCTCTTGTAGTTCCTGCTATCTCAGATACTATAGCTCTTTCTTCATTGAGCATAGAATTGAGCAAGGTGGACTTTCCAGCATTTGGTCTTCCTGCGATGACTGTAGCAACACCGTTCTTGATGACATTTCCTAATTGAAAAGAGTCAATCAATTTTCTAATTACACCTTGGATATCGGCAACAAGTTTTTCTAACTTTCCTCGATCTGCAAACTCAACATCTTCTTCTCCAAAATCCAATTCTAATTCTATCAATGCTGCAAAGTCAATCAACTCTTGTCTTAGCTCTTTGATTTGATCAGAGAAGCCTCCTCTCATCTGCTTCATCGCTAATTCATGACTACTTGAACTATCTGATGCGATCAGATCAGCCACAGCTTCAGCTTGACTAAGATCCATCTGGCCATTGAGAAACGATCGAAGGGTGAACTCTCCCCTATTCGCTTGACGAGCTCCACCTCTAAGCATCAATTGGACTACTTGCTCGATTATATACGGTGATCCATGACAACCGATCTCTACAACATCCTCCTTAGTGTAACTTCGAGGAGCTTTGAATACTGTTGCTATACATTCATCCAGAACACGACCTTCCTCATTTTTGATCTTCCCATAATGCACAGTATTCCCTTCTACCTTGGTCAAGTTCTTTCCATGGAAGTAAGTGTCTACAATCTCTATGGCTGTAGACCCAGAAAGCCGAATCACACCTATGGCTCCTAAACCTGGAGGTGTAGACAATGCGATTATAGTATCAGAAAGGGTGTTCATCATGTACTTTATAGCTTATACTGCAAAATTACTGCTCATAGAACTGGTATGCTGCTTTATATGAGTCTATTTGTTCCTTTTACTTCTCAGCCAAACAAGTTTAGCTGTCCGATTTTTCTGTTAACGACATTCTAATCGTGTCAAAATGCAGACTCAATTCAGTCATCTACCTTAATTTAGCGGCCATGATTCATGCAAGTGCCAGACTACTTCTAGTAGCTGTTATCATATCTCTGCCATTCAGTCTTTCACAAGCGCAAGACACTTCATTCGTTCAAAGAACCATATCTATCGTTGAAACTACGAATCCAATAGACGTTGATGGAGAGTTGAATGAAGACAGTTGGTCCCAGGCAGACAACCAAAGTGATTTTTGGGAATCTTCTCCCGAAGATGGAAGAAGAGCTGGGTTAAAAACCGAAGTCAAAGTTCTTTACAATGATGAAGGCCTATATGTTGGAGCGACCCTTTATGATGACAACGGGCAAGTCATTTCATCTTTAAAACGAGATAATTTTGGAGGAAGTGATGGATTTGTAGTAGTCATTGATCCTCTTGCACAGAAGGCTAATGGGTTCGCCTTTGCAGTAAATGCCGGTGGTGCGCAGACTGAGATACTTCTTAGTGCAGAACGCGGTGATGACAGCTGGAACAATCGATGGCGATCAGCAACAAAAGTATACCCAGATCGATGGACAGTGGAAATGTTCATTCCATATAAGACTTTAAGATTCGACAAGGACAATCGCGAGTGGGGCATCAACTTTGTGCGCTTCGAGATTGGACTTAATGAAGAACATGTCTGGTCACCAGTACCACGACAATTTGACCCAGGAGATCTTGGATATTGCGGTAAGCTGATCTGGGACGAAGCACCTGCGGAGCAAAAGAGAAATATAGCTTTGATCCCTTATGCTACAGTAAGTACATCTAACGACTTCAGTGGCGAAGACGCCAAGAAAACATCCTTAGATATAGGAGGAGATGCTAAAATAAGTCTGACTACAGGACTCAATCTTGACTTAACAGTTAACCCTGACTTCTCTCAAGTGGAAGTAGATGCCTTAGTGACTAACCTATCCAGATTCAATATTTTCTTTCCAGAGCGAAGGCAGTTCTTTTTAGAAAATGCTGATCTCTTTGGAAATTTTGGCCAAGGTGCTAACCAACCTTTTTATAGTCGCCGTGTTGGATTAGATCCTTCTGGAAATACAGTTCCCATCCTATACGGAGCAAGGCTTACAGGCAACATTACAGAAAAATTACGCATAGGTGCTTTTAACATGCATTCTAAAACTACAGATGTTGCCACAGGACAAAATTTCACTTCACTAGCCACAGAATATAGGATTGGAAAGAGATCCAATATCAAGGGTCTTTTTCTAAATAGACAAGCCTATGATGGAAGCGAGTCTATAGATGGAAATTATGGAAGAAATGTCGGTGGGGAACTAAATCTGAGCACAGAAGATGGAAAGTGGTCAGGGAAGGCTGGCTATATTCATTCTTACAAAGAAAATGTTCAAGACAAGAACAAACACGTATATGGTAGGTTCGACTATTCTGGAGAACGATTCAGAACATTTCTGTTCATGCAGAACATTGGCGAAAATTACTTTGCTGATATGGGATTCAACGCACGGGTCAATAATTTCAATCCTAACACTGGTGAGACAGTAAGGATCGGGTATACCCAGATCGGCACCATGCAGAACTACTACATATATCCGAAATCAGAGAAAGTTAACTTTCACTGGTCTGGCATCGAGAACTTTATAATTATAAATAACGGAGGCCTACTCAATGATTGGTATACGAGGTTCAGGCACTTCATCTTTTTTCAAAATACAAGCCAGCTAAGATTTAGATTGAATCATATTTTCTTGGATCTCGTTTATCCTTTTGCACTTACAGAGACACCACTTCCTGCAGGGCAGTATGACAACTGGGAATTCAATGTACAACTCAATAGTGATACGCGAAAGGACATTAATTTCTCACTCTTTTCAGTATATGGAGGGTTCTATAATGGTAATAAATTTACCAATACCATTGATATCAATTTCAGAAGTCAACCTTGGGGCAACTTTTCTGTAGGATTTGAAAATAATAGAATCAGACTACCTGAACCATATGGGAACCTCGATATTACTCTTCTTTCTGCAAGAGCAGAAGTGAACTTTTCTACTGCATTATTTTGGACCACCTTCTTCCAGTACAACACACAAGCTAACAGGATGAATATCAATACGAGATTGCAATGGCGTTATGCTCCTATGTCTGACTTATTTCTTGTATACACTGACAATTACGTCACTTTGGATAGATTAAAACCTACTGGTAGAAGCCTTGTTCTCAAGGCTAATTATTGGTTGGGTATTTAGGACTTACTTCGGTATTTCGATGATCTCTTTGTAAAGCGTCATATAAGCTCGAACAGTATCATCTAACTCGTACTTGCGTTCTTTGCTTATAGCCCAGTTTCCTTCGATAGCATTTGACATAGCATCGCTCAACCCTCTTGAGGTGTGGCTTTCTAAAGTGATGTGCTTTCCAGTTACAACTTCTTTCAGAGCTCCTTGACCTGAAGAGATGATTGGCGTACCGATCGCCATCGTCTCAACCGCCGCAAAACAGAATCCTTCACTATAAGAAGGGATGACTACAGCATCAGCATGGGCCACCTCATCCAGCAAATCATCGTAGGAAAGATCATGCTTGATAGAAATGTGATCACCTATGCCAAGCCCTTCTATCATCAAAAGAACATTTCTGTAAAGCGCAGTTTCCTCAGATGGCAATATCAACAACAACTTGTGGTCCTTATTCTTTTTCAAAAGAATATCATATGCTAAGATTAGAATATCTAACCCCTTCGCATACCCTACTCTTCCAAAAAATAGAAACTGAAAAGGCTGATTAAACTCAGCTTCATTATGACTTGGAAATCCTTCATACTTGATACCATTATATATGCGCACTACCCGCTC
>CALHUZ010000520.1 GCA_938039305.1 uncultured Saprospiraceae bacterium | reverse complement strand
CGGGTTATCATACCTGGGTTCTATGATGGTATCAGTCTCAGTCCTGAAGTAAAGAAAATCTTAGCGCAAGTACCAGACGATGAGCAAAATATCAAACTCAAATTAGGAATTGCAAAGTCAGATGCTGTAGCACCTAATTATCAAGAGAGTTTGCAGTATCCTTCTCTTAATGTACGAGGGATGTCTTCGGGATGGGTAGGAGAAGAGCGCCGTACCATTGTTCCTGCAAGCGCCACAGCAGAGATCGACATTCGGTTAGTGATAGAGTCAGCACCCGAAAGATTGATTCAGTTGGTACGAGATCATATCGCATCTAAAGGATATTACATTGTCGATGACAAGCCCACAGGTAAAGAACGAGCTCAGTATGATAAGATCTGTGCATTTAGTTATGAGACTTCCTATTTGGCTTTTAGAACAGCCTTTGATTCTGACATCGGTGTTTGGCTTGATAGGGCACTTGTCAAAGCCTTTAATCAAACCCCGATCAAGCAACGGACATCTGGAGGAAGTATTCCAATTTCACCTTTTGTAAATGAGTTAGGTATCCCAGCGGTGACTTGTCCAACTGTCAATAGAGATAACAACCAACATAGCCCAAATGAAAACATTCGGTTTGGAAATTATGTGGATGGGATCAAAACAATCTATTATATTCTCAATGAGCCCTTAGGTTCAAAGTAGAATATTGTACGAACGACTATATGGAATAGTAAGTGACCTTTAAGTCTATTTATCTTTCAAAACCTGCGCTCTGTTATATGCAGAGATCAAAGCATTTACTCCTGATCTACGTATACTGGTATGCTCGCCACAGCCCCAAAATCTGATAGCAGGATTAGACTTTAGAGAAATCTGGATGTATGAGACTGAGACAGAAGCAGAACTATGTCCTATCGAATGAGATCGATACTGCTCAAGATTAAAATCTTTCCATCCTTGTTGTTTCATAGCATATACGACAGAATTAATCGGGCCGTTTCCTCTGCCTTCTAATATCATTTCATTACCGAGGTGAGATATAGTCACAACTGATTGGACTTCTGTTTCAGTAAGCTCTTTGATTTTGTATTTCTTTAATTCAATTATGTCTTTGCGGTTGACAAATTCTTTTTGAAACTCGAACTGAATCTCTTTAAATGATAATTCTCTTCCATATTTATCTGCAAGGCTATTGATATGCAAGCCGACTTCAGGATGCATCTTCTTTGGTACGTCATAATCAAATTCCCTCTTTAGGATATATGCAACTCCACCTTTGCCACTTTGACTATTTATTCTAATGATGGCTTCATAGCTTCGGCCGATATCATTTGGGTCAATTGTAAGATATGGGACTGCCCAGTTTTTCTCATCCTCACCCCTCAGATCCATTCCTTTCTTTATAGCATCTTGATGACTACCACTGAAAGCCGTAAAAACCAACTCTCCTGCATAAGGATGTCGTTTATGTACGATCATGCCGGTATTCTTTTCATAAACTTGACGTACTGTGTCAATGTCAGAAAAGTCTAAACCTGTCTGAACCCCATGGCTATTCATGTTGAGTGCCAGTGTGACTAGATCTAAGTTGCCAGTACGCTCACCATTTCCAAATAAGGTTCCTTCAACACGATCAGCACCTGCTAATAATCCTAATTCAGTTGCTGCAATTCCAGTACCTCTGTCATTGTGGGTATGCAAAGAGACGATAACTGATTCTCTATTTTTAATGGTGCGACAAAACCATTCTATTTGATCAGCATATGTATGGGGCATATTCCATTCTACAGTCGATGGAAGATTGAGTATTATCTTATGTTCTGGCGTCGGTTGCCAACTATCCATGACAGCTTCGCATACCTCGATAGAATAATCTTCTTCTGTATCAGAAAAACTTTCAGGCGAATATTGTAGTGTGATATTGGTGTCTGGAACTTCGCCAAATAATGATTTAATCAAAAGAGTACCGTCTACGGCAATCGCTTTAATTGTTTCTTTGCTTGCGTTACTAAAAGTGATTCTACGTTGCAATGGCGAAGTAGAATTGTAGAGGTGTACGATTGCATTTTTTACACCATTCAGTGATTCGAATGTCCGACGGATAAGTGGTTCGCGAGCTTGTACCAATACTTGAACCGTGACATCTTCAGGAATCAGATTCTGATCTACGAGTTTTCTTAAAAAATTAAACTCTGTATCAGAAGCAGCTGGGAAGCCCACTTCAATATGCTTAAATCCGATAGCCACTAACTGCTTGAATAATCTGACCTTTTGATTAATGTTCATAGGCACTGGAAGAGCCTGATTACCATCTCTTAAGTCTACGCTACACCATATAGGGGCATCTGTTAATTTACGATCGGGCCACTCTCTATCCTTTAAGGAAAGTGGTTGAAACGGCGAATACTTATTAATATCGGATGCTTTCATGTTTTATCTTTAACCGTGAATCCTAAAGAGTACATACTCTCTTAGAATGAGGTTATTTATCTGTGTTGTAAATATGCGTTCATTTTGCGCAGGAACGAAACTTCAGGATCGCGTTGTTGGCAAGAAGAGAGCGTATTGGTTGATTTAGGCCTCTATTATATTGGCGATTCTATACGCTGTAAGACTGAGCGCTCTTTATGTGTCTCTACCACTATGATTTTCTTTGGTTTTAGATTTAGTCATACAAATAAGGTTCTTTATTGATCGTCATTTTTCTGACATTCTCGAGAACTCTTTTCATATAGCTTTTCCAAAATAGTTTTGCAAATAACCAATTGAGCGGATATAACAAAGGCTTATTTGAGTGCAGCCAATAAGTATACTCAACTAATGTTTTGTTCTTCTCTAATTTCGTTACTCTCCATTCACCGACGAATTTATAGAAACCTAACATCCATGTCTGAAATTCGTCTACTTGTATTTTCCAATATTCGTTTTCAATACGTTCGAGGATCCTGTCCATGGAGCCATATCCTCCTTTTTGCGTGAGTGATTTTGTGACATGTACTTTTTTGGTTGATCCTGGCTGACCCCAGTTTTCATCTTCTGTAGTATGTGACACCTTGGGCATCACAATGTATCCTGTATGTATTTTTGATAAGTCAGAAAGCATAGCAGTTTTGAATGCTCTTTCGAGTGAGCATTCATAGATAGTTTCTGTTTTTACTTTGAATATCATTCCTTAGAGTTAAATGCCAAGACTAAAGTAAGAGGAAGTAGTCATGTATTGATTAGTCTCTTAGTTCATCTGATATTTATACCCAGTACAGATATGAGTTGCTTACAGTTTCTTATGTATCTTTTGTTTTAGCTCCGCCATCCTTTAGGTTGGGGATTATGAATTTATGTTGTTTCAGCTTTCGTTTTTTGTCATCATCTCTGAGTCTTATCGTCATATGATTTTGTTCTTGCTTTGGATTACGCTATCCTTTGGGTTGGCGTTTATGATAGCGGAATTGAATTGGCTTTAGCCTTTAATATATACTGAGGTCTTTTACATTTTCTCTTCCTTAAAGGCTGAAGCCAAAATTACACTTGGCTAATTTAAACCAAGCTAAAGCATGGTTTAAAACCTACATAGAGAAACTACTTCTGCAGTTTTGTTTGGTGATTTCAGATTTTATTGTTTGCGCCATCCTTTAGGTTGACGATTAAAAGCTGATTATAATTTGGTTTTAGCCTTTAATAGTAATCTCTATCTTATCGAATCAATAACTCTTTTTACAATTCCATCCATCGCTCCACGATCTATCCACCTTGCTACAATCACGATGTTATGCTCAGGATCTACGTATACCATGTTTGTACCTGCTCCAAGATGGAAGAAGGCAGACTCGGGTGCACTTGGTAGCATCTTTTGATCAGTATTTAGGAACCAATTCATAAAGCCATATGAAGTATTTGCAGCAGTAGGAGTAAGTGCCATCTTTACCCAATCTTCAGAAAGGATTTGTTGGTTATTCCATTTGCCTCTATTCAAAGTTAGATAACCAAAGCGAGCTTGATCGTAAGCATTGATGAACATGCCACCGCCCCAGTGTCCGCCACCGCTCGGTATTTCTATAGCTTGCCCATCCATGATGATCCAAGAGTTTTCATATCCCATCCATCTCCAAGTTGCAGTAGCATCTATCGGATCCATGATGTACTCTTTAAGTACATTCTGTAGCGGCTTTCGCCAAATGTTAGTTCCTGCTAAAGCAAGTAAGTTGACTCTTGTATCATTATATTCATAGACGGATCCAGGTTCAACTCTTTCTCGTTTGATCATTTGAGATTTCTCACCACTTGGTCTATCTGCCCAATCAGGCTTTCCCCAAAGGGTACCTTGCCAGTCACTTGTTTGTCTCAACAAATGATCCCAGGTGATCTTACTATTATGATCAGATTTGAACGGTTCTATGACCATAGCTTCTCCCAGATGATCTGCTTTGTTGGTACCTCGAGCGGATTGCAAAGGCATCACGGGAGCCATGTATCCATCCACTGGATCGTAGACACTTTTGATCAATCCTCGATCATACGCTAAGCCTATAGTCGATGATAGGAAGCTCTTCGTGACACTGAAAGTCATGTCCACTCTTTCTGGCTCTCCCCATTCTGCTACTATATATCCGTCTTTTAGGATGATCCCCGTCTGAGGTCCTCTTGTCTTGAAAGGGCCTACGCCATCACCAAAAGGTTCTTTGCCAAATCCATTGAGGTAGTGATTTATCTCAAGGTTTGGCTCACCTGTGCTTTCATTAGCTTGAGCATAGGCTACTGCGCTTCGGATGCTATCAGAGTTCAGTCCTAATTCGGTGGGTGTTTTATATACCCATTCGCTGACGGGGCCGGGGAAGTATGTTTGCCCACATAAAATGACACTCCACAAAAGTGCTATTGAGAAGCACAAGATTTCTTTCATCATCTTTTTTAATCAAGATAAGATGTTGCACCTCAATTAAAGATTCATTGCTTATCATTCTTTAAAAGATGTTGCAACACTGATTTATTCAGTTGACTTATTATTCTTATTTCTATATGTTAAATTCTACTGGCATCTTTCTTTGTGTGTTACTTTTTCTTGCTAACCCCGTCAAAAAGCCGTACTGAATTTTAATAACCTTTATAAATTTTAAAAATGGATTTTGATATAATGGCGAGTCTCAGTGGACTTATAGATGGCCTTGTGCAATGGGCACCTAAATTAATCGGAGCTATAATAGTTCTCATTATTGGATTTTGGATAGTTGGAATTGTTGTCAAGATGTTAGGCAAGGCTATGGATAAATCTGGTCTTGATAAAGATGTACAACCATTTTTAAAATCTTTAGTTAGTGTTATTCTAAAAGTGATGGTTGTAGTTTCTGCAGCCGGGTTAGTTGGTATTGAAACTACTGCTTTTGCAGCTCTTATTGCTGCTGCAGGTTTAGCTATAGGAATGGCAATGCAGGGGACACTTGGTCACTTTGCCGCTGGTGTAATGGTGCTTATTTTTAAGCCATATAGAGTTGGAGACCTCGTAGATCTTCAAGGTCAAGTAGGACATGTACAAGAGATACAGGTCTTTAATACAGTTCTTCAGTCACTTGATAACAAAAAAGTAATTATCCCTAACGGTATTGCAACAAGCGGTATCATGACTAACCTTTCTTCAGAAGGTAAGTTAAGAGTAGACTTAAATGTTGCTATGCCCTACGAAGAGGATTTTGATAAAGTACAAGGTATCATAGAAGGTGCATTAGCGAAGGTTTCTAAAAAATTACCTGATACACCAACAATCGAAATTGAAAAATTTGATGCGAACAATGTACTCCTTGCAGTAAGACCTTATGCTACTCCAGAAGATTACTGGGATGTATACTTCCAGTCATACAAAGAAATCAAGAAAGCATTTGGAGATGCAGGTATCACAGTTGCTTACCCAACTCGCAGAGTTAAAAATATATAGTCCTTTAAGCAGGCCGATTTTAATAAAAGAAGAGGTGCCCAATGGGCGCCTCTTCTTTTTAAAATTATTTTGAAATACCCACTCGCAAGAGTGAAGTGATTTTATAAAAATGACAGTTGAACAAAGTCTACTTTTACTTCGATTGATCCTTGAGCAGTTGAAGTAGCAATATTGACTTCTGGCATTCCAAAGGCCTGGAGGAGATCTTTAATGGCCTGAGCACGATTACGAGCTAAGGATTTTGATCTATAATTGTCTTCATAATAGCTATCGATCCTGATGGCACTTATGCCTCCATTTCGATATCCTTTTGCAATCTTTCTGATTTGATCGACTCCTGCTTTTTGCAACAATGCTCTTCCAGGACTAAATCCTATATACTGCTGCCCATCTATTTTGACTGGGAGTTTATTCTCTTCTGTGAAAGATGGCAGAGGTTCTTCTTCTTTATTGAAGAAAGCTATTTGGCTACCGTCAGGTTGAGCGTCCTTGGAAAGTCTTTTGACAATTGAAGCGTGGCCTTCTTTCGTAGTGAAATAGTTATCGATACGCTGGTATACATTTGAGATGTTACCATCGCGGCTTACGTCAACAAGATGAGCTGCTCCATTGATGAGCACTACGGCTTTTATAGGAGCTTCTTGAGCGTGAACCGAAAGCCCCATTATCGAGGTTATTAAGAACAAGATCCATCTATTCATGGCTGTTATTGTGATATTCCTTGTAGAGGAGCAAATATTGAGCCATTGTCTTTCGTGACTATATACAAGAGGCTGAAAGTCAATGCTTTGCAGATTCTGATCTGTCTTATCTGACATCAAAATCTATAGTAGGATTGATAACAAAAGAGAATACCTATATTTAAGATTGCGAACGACATTATTATTTTAAATACTCTAATCATAAACATGCGAACACTCATAGTTTTCTTTCTACTTATCACATTGAGCATATCAACAGCTCTTACAGTTTCTGCCCAAGAAGCACATGAGTTAGAAGGGCGGTGGGATTTGGTTATTAC
>CALHUZ010000519.1 GCA_938039305.1 uncultured Saprospiraceae bacterium | reverse complement strand
TCTATATAACATCTAAGCCAACAGCAACAGAAGATGGCGCTTTCATTCCTTCTCCGTTTGCATTAAAACTGGCAACGTCTCCTACAACTGATTTCGATAACACTACTTATGATAATCCTCATAAAGGAAATAAGAAGGTGTTGATGATCTGTACTGAAGAAAGAAACATGACCATGGCAAATGGTAAAAAGTTTTCAACAGGAAACCATCCTGTTGAAATGATGTTGCCTATACTCCATTTGAAAAATGCGGGCTTTGATGTGACTGTTGTAACACCAACAGGGAAGTCAGCGAAAATTGAAATGTGGGCGATGCCTGGAGAAGATGAAAATATAAAAGCCGTCTATTCAGAATTTAAGAATCAATTCGATAATCCTGGAAGTCTATCAGACTTTGTTCAGAATTCGATGCATGACAGCTCCGACTATGTTGCAGTTTTTATTCCAGGAGGACATGGCGCGATGCTGGGCTTGCCTGAAAATAGAGATTTGAATAAAGTAATTCAATGGTCACATGACAATGATATGCATATGCTTGCTATTTGTCATGGCCCAGCAGCATTGTTAGCAGCAAGTTTAGATGGCGATAAAGACTCATATATTTATAAGGGTTACAAGATTGCTTCATTCCCGGATGCTGTTGATGCGCAAGGGCCGATGATCGGTTATACACCAGGTGAGATGCCATGGATATATGGTGAGCGATTAAATGAGCTAGGCGTTACTATTATTAACGAGGCCGCAGATAACACTGTCCATGTCGATAGAAAGCTAATCACAGGGGCAAGCCCTTTAGCCGCTAATGAATTTGGAAAACTAGCCGCAACGGAACTTCTTAAGGAAGTGGCCAGATAATTATTAATAACAATAGAACAAGTTTTAAATAGCGATTTGAATATTGATTCAAATCGCTATTTTCTTTTCTGGGCAACTGACTTTAAGGTTGTTCTTAACAAATTGAAATGTAAGTTTATGATTAAGTATATTCTGAACTTTTCTTTCTTAGCTATGCTATTGGTGAGTTACCCATCTTATGGACAAAGTCCTAAGGATACGCTACAGTATAAAGTTGATTTGAATATTTCAGGAAGAATGATTTCTGGAACATTCAATCAAGTGGTAGCTGGAGGAGGATTCAATGTTGATGTAATGTACAACAATTTGCATCTGGAGAATAAGACTACTTACAGGTATAATAAAACTAATACAAGACTGATCGAGGACAACTGGTATGACTTGGCTTCCCTTAAATATTACCCCAAAGGAAACAGGAAACTCTATCCCGGGGTGTTTTATCATTTTGATAATAGCCTGATGTATAGAGTGAATAGTAGGCATCAATATGGTGCGGGGTTAGGTTCTGAACTTAATAAAGGCACAATAAAATTGTCGATCTTGGCAGCAATAGCCAATGAACGTTCAATCTTCAATGGGTTTGATTTTATAAATAGCGATCGAGATTTTTCTATTCGTAATAATGGATTGTTTTTGTTTAGATTGAATAATGGATACGCTATTGCTAAAAAGAAGATACATTTCTCTTATCAGTTATTTTACTTTCAATCACTCAAGGAAAGAGCAGATTATGATGTTTGGCTAAATGCACGGCTTAGTTTTAAAATACTTAAAAACTTGTCCTTCCATGTTGTTTATGACTACCGCTTTGAAAATGTGCATTTAGAAACCTTGTCAAACTATAATGACATTGTGCTCTTTGGTTTTAATTGGACATTAAAGGGGTAGGGGCTTATTTGACTTTACTAACATGAAGATCATAGTGTGAACCATCTTGTCTTTATCGGAAGAGGTAGGACGGTGTCAGTCCCTATGTCAAAGGAATGAGAGTAAATACACGAGATTTCACGCCAATTTTAACAGCCCGAAAGAACTTGTATTTCTGCTGATCTTATACGATTCTACTTAGATTGAGAAACTAATCTTTCATAATCATAAGTAGCCTATGCCTAAAGATGACAAACCGGTAAGTCCGAAAAAGAGATATGCGCTGCGGACGATCGAACTGAGTAAGAAGGATCCTCAGATCGGTCAGTTGATGCCTGACATATCTATATGGGAGAGTGCTAAGGCCGAAGGACTGCCGCTGGAGCAAGTGATCGGCGTGTACTTAGAGGGATATGCTGAGCGTCCTGCCTTGGGTGAAAGAACTTATGAAGTCATTGAAGACACAGAGCGCAAAGAGAGTATTCGGCACTACTTGCCATCATACACGGAGATTACTTATGCCGAGTTTCATGATCGTATAAAGGCTATTTCGATGGCCTGGAGAACCCATCCGTCTTGCGTTGTTAATGAAGATGAGTTCGTGATGATTATGGGCTTTGCCGATGTCGACTTTGCTTCTTTAGACCTGGCTTGTGCCTACTCTAAAGCGACGAGTGTGCCTGTCCAGAGTAGTACTTCAGGAGGTGATCTTTCTGAGATGGTGGCCAATATCGAACCCACTGCCATAGCTGCTACGCTGAATGATTTGGCACTGGTCGTAGACTTAGCGATAAAGCAAGATTCTGTAAAGAGCATCATTGTCTTTAACTATGATGATCGGATAGATAGCGAAAGAGCTATAGTTGAGAAGGCGCGACAAGCACTACTTGATTCAGGTACTGGGAAGAAGCTGATTACTATTTCAGAGTTGATCGCTCATGGCAAATCTCAGCCTTGGTCATATTTACCATCGAGTGATAATGATGGAGAAAAGAGAGCTTCGATTCTTCATTCTTCAGGAAGTACAGGGAAGCCAAAAGGGGCAGTCATATCTCGTAGTTCTATGATCGATAGTTGGGTCGGAAGAAAAAGTACTTTGCCAAGGGTGACAGTGCATCTTGCGCCGCTGAACCATCTGATGGGACGAGGGAACTTGAT
>CALHUZ010000518.1 GCA_938039305.1 uncultured Saprospiraceae bacterium | reverse complement strand
TTCTGATATGATGGTAGATGTATTTGGCGAAAAAGGCAAGCATGCACGAGCAGCAGTAGGTATGGGATCGCTTCCGCGAAATATAGCAGTCGAGGTTGAAATGGTCGTTGAGATCTACTAAACAATTCTCATTAACAAGATTTCATTTTTTAAAAATATAAATATGCGTTTCGCACTTTTAGGGTTTATTATTTTAATTACAGCTATTCTCTTTTCTAATTGTAATACTGAGAAAGTCATCTCTGAAAATGGCTTGTCTGTCACTTGGAAAGTAGACTCTGTTACAACGAGCTCTTCGCTCACTCATATCAGTCAGACTATTTCTAATAACTCATTAGTAGAACTTACCTCTGACAATTGGTCTTTAGACTATAATCATGTCGGCGGACGAGTACAAGAGTCATCTATGCCGGCTGAGATAACTGTAAAGAATCTAAAGGGAGATTATTTTAGGCTAGCACCAACAAGTTCTTTTCAACCATTGGCGATTGGATCATCTCGTACATTCAAATACGCAATCACTGGCTTTTTAGATAAGAAGAGTGAAAGACCAGCGGGTATGTTTGCTGTGATAGATGGCAAGCCACAAGCGATAGAGTTAGCAGTGTCGGGATTTGACGACAAGACGATGGCGCCTATCAATCCGACAACAGCTGCAACGCGATTCTTAAAAAATGAAAGACTCACGCTACTTCCGAAAGATGAACTACTTCCTATTATCCCAAGCCCTCAATCTTATCAATACTTAGACGAAGCCAAAGTCCTTGGATCGATAGTAAGTATATCTGCAAGTGAAGGATTAGACAATGAAGTAGGCACTTTGAAAACTGCACTTTCTAATTTAGGAATAACTTTAAAAGAAACAGATGACAATGCCGATATAACTTTAGCCATAAAGCGAAGTAAAGACAAGGCAAATGAATCCTATCTTCTGCGAATAGACAATGATGGCATCAATATAACAGCAACTGACGCTTCTGGTATGTACTACGGTGTTCAATCACTAGTCCAATATATCACCTACGCTTCGATAGAAAATATAGACAATACTAACAAACAAATCAGCCTTCGTGGCATCGATATGACAGATCAGCCTCGATTTGATTATCGCGGTATGCATTTAGATGTAGCACGTAACTTTCACCCCATCGCAAGTGTCAAAAAAGTGATTGATATGATGGCTCAATTCAAGTTGAATAAATTTCACTTTCACTTGACAGATGATGAAGGATGGAGATTAGAAATTCCGGGGCTACCAGAATTAACAGATATCGGAAGCCGTCGTGGTTATACTCCAGATGAGTCAGACATGCTCATCCCATCATATGGATCAGGATATGATGCTGATGGTACTCAAGGAAGTGGGTATTATACTAGAGCAGAATTCATCGACATTCTTAAATACGCAAATGAAAGACACATAGAGGTCATCTCAGAAATAGATGTACCGGCACATGCTCGTGCAGCCATTGTCTCCATGCGTTCAAGATACAATCGCCTTATGGCTGATGGTGACGAAGCAGGAGCTAACTTTTATAGACTTGATGATCCAAATGATCAATCAGAATATGGCTCTGCTCAAAACTGGAGTGATAATGTGATTTGTATTTGCCAAGAAAGCGCATATAATTTCATGGACAAGGTCTTTGGCGAAGTTGTCAGTATGTATAAAGAAGCAGATGTTCCACTGACAACTCTTCACATAGGAAATGATGAACTTCCATATGGCGCTTGGCAGAAATCTCCGATCTGTGCAGAATTCATAAAGAAAGAACCTACGGTATCAAGTACAAACGATCTTCCTACTTACTTCGGAACTCGTATGGCGGAGGTCACTAAAAAACACAATCTCATAACTGGTGCTTGGGAAGACTTAGCAATCGCACATAACGAAGATGCTCATGAAGGAACGCAGATAGATCTTTCTCTCCTCAATAATAATGTGCAACTCTATGTCTGGAATGCCATCATCGGTGCTGGTCGTGACGATATGATTTATAGATTAGCCAATGCTGGTTTCCCAGTTGTGATGAGTAACTCTTCAGCATTCTATTTTGATATGGCTTATGATCGCGATCCAGATGAGATAGGCTTGAGTTGGTCAGGGTATGCCGATATGGAAAAATCATTCTCTACCGAACCACTTAATTTATTCTTTGGGTCGCCAGTGAAAGGAAACGGAGAGCCACTTTCAAAAGAATACCTTGAAGGAAGAGAACGCATCAATGAAACGGGTCGACAGAACTTTTTGGGTATTCAAGCTCAACTGTGGTGTGAGACAGTTCATGATGCTGAAGCACTTGAGTACTTAGTGTATCCAAAATTATTAGGATTTGCTGAACGAGCATGGTCTCCTGCCGGTTCGTGGACAAATGAGATCACTCCACAGCAGATAAGCGCAGCGTACAATCAACAATGGAATGTATTCGCCAATACAGTAGGTCAGAAAGCATTGCCTCTTTTAGACAAGAAGTATGGAGGTATCTTATATCGAATACCAGAACCAGGAGCTACTATTACTGACAATACACTTATTGCAAATACATCATTCCCAGGGCTAACCATTCAATATCAAATCGGAGCAAATGGTGCCACTAAGACATATGAAGGCCCTGTGACTCTTTCACCTGACGAACAAGTATTCTTATGGAGTGAAGATAGCAATGGTCGCACTGGCCGTAAAACAGAGGCACTATTAAGCAATGAGCTTAATGATAACTAACTCTTATTTTTAAGCCTTGCTTCTTGCAAAGGCCAACCGGAAAAAACTTAGAATCGCAGATTCATTTGTTTTGATGGCTAAAGTCGAATTTGTTTATACAAATGGCTTTAGTTTTGACCTTCGGGCAAGACAGCCCATAGACTGGTTGAATATATAGCATATATGGATATATGTTGGAACATCTATACCTCTCAAATCACTGAATTTAAGAAAATATACCAAAATCGCAGTTTACTGCTAAAAACAGCGGGTATCTTACCAAACATCGAAATGTAAGGGAATCCCCCCTCTTATGGCGTGACATTTGACTTTAAATAGACAAATAAACCAGTCAACCATGAGAAAATTATTTAAAGTAACTACAGTACTATTAAGCCTATGTCTAACGATATCATCATTTGGTCAAGAAACTGATTGTGGAAATGGGATAGACGATGACAATGATGGATTCATTGATTGTGGCGATTCTGATTGTTATGGTTCTTCTACATGTGTTGACGCTTTTACATGTACTAATACGCTTTACCAAGTTGTATCCAAAACACTTAACAGATTAGATCCACTAACCGGAAAGTATGAGTCACTCGGTGATGCTTCTTCTAATTATAACGGAGCAGGCTTTAATGTTCAAGACGGTTACATCTATGGCATCAAATCAAGTAGTGATGGAAAGCATCTCTGGAAAATAAATAACATAGGTAAAGAAACAGACCTAGGTGTTATAGCAGGATTTAGTGGCCGAACTTATGTTGGAGATTTTGATGAAAATGGAAATCTATATACTTACAATAGTGGAAGCAGAGCCACTTTATGCTATGTAGATGTAAACAGCGATAGCCCTATGTCCGTTGTGACTGTACTTGAAAGAGAGAATGGAGCCGCTGCTCCATCTGCTGCAGATATAACGTACAATCCAAAATTCAAAAAATTCTATGGGCTCTCAAGTTCTCATGAACTTTTCGAATTAGACCCAGAGGCCTCGACTATGAAGATCTTAGGTGATTTTTCTGCAGACATTGAGCCGACTGGTTCCTTTGGAGCAGCCTGGTCCGACATAACTGGCTATTCTTATTTTGCAAATAACAAAACTGGTCAGATCTATAGATTCACATTTAGTGAAAACGGAGCTGTTCAAAAATCAGAATTTGTTGCGACAGGTCAACCAACCAATTCTAATGATGGTATCGGTTGCTTCCTCTCTTTACCACCTTTCGAAACGAGCTGTACAGATGGAATAGACAACGACGGAGATGGTCTTACAGATTGTGACGATCCAGATTGCGCAAGTACAGGTATTTGTCCAGCTATAACAGTAGAACTTAGAAGTATAGACCTTGCTGGGCCATTAAGTATCGTACCATTTCACTTACAATTAGTTAATAATAGCAGTGCAGATGCATTAGACTTTATAATTAAGACACAAATGCCAGACGGTTTTTCATTCTTGTCTGACACTTTAGAATATAGTACTAACTCAACCTTTACTAGCGCTCAACAACCAGTTGAAGGTATTAGAAATACTTTGACATGGGATGGTCTAAGTATCCCTGTAGGTGATACAATCATGATATCATTCTCTGTCTTAGTAGATCAATCTATAGCTAATGGGACTTACGACTTCCTTATTGAGTCCATGGGAGTCGTACAGTCCCCATATAGCTTGACACATCCTCTCGACATAGATGAAAGCATTTATTATGATGCTGAACCTTATAACTGTGAGCCTGCTTTTTATCAAGTTTATAAGAAGAAAGGAGAGCCAAATGTCTTAGGAAGATTAAATCCTCAAAGTGCCGAATACGATCAAATAGCCATCATAGATCATCAAGCTAATGGACTTGGCTTTGATATCGAGAGTGGTTATTCGTATGGATCTGACGGTAACAAATTTATAAGAATTGACCCTGAAGGAAATGTTGTTTACCAGGGATTTGAATTTGAAAAAAACGTATTTGTAGGTGATGTAGATGCAGTAGGAAACTGGTATGGTAAAGTAGGCGGCAATATGGTTAAGGTCAACATAGCTAATAACAGCATAGAAGAAACTTATACACAACAAGGAATGCCAGGTTGGGATATGGCGTATAATGAAGATGGCAATTTCTATGCAGTTCATGCGCAAACCTTGTATCAATTCAATACAACAACAAATACAAAGCAAACCGTAGGTCAGTTAACAGGAGAAGAGGTGCCTAATAGTGGTCACGGAGCGCAGTGGACCGGTTTGGATGGTTATCACTATATCTCGAATAACAAAACAGGTCAGATATATAGAATCAATGTTATAACTAAAGATGCTACTCTTTGTATGGTATCAGAAGCCGACCTACAATTCAATGATGGATTCGCTTGCCCGACAGAACTTCCAGTGGTATTCCAATATGACTTTGGAGATAATATGAATATGCCGATTGCAAGACAGTTAGTATATGAGCAAGATCTTGGAAACGACGATGTACCAGACTATTCT
>CALHUZ010000517.1 GCA_938039305.1 uncultured Saprospiraceae bacterium | reverse complement strand
ATCTATAAGATCTGTTGTATGATTGAGATAATAATTCTTGATACGATCATCTATGATGATGTTAGATGTAGTGACGGGAGCAGTTAGGTACAGACCTTCCATACTGATACATCTACTTAGAGCAACGTATAATTGTCCTGGCGCAAAAGTGTTAGCCAGATCAAGCGTGACCTGCTCGAATGTCAATCCTTGACTTTTGTGTACTGTCACAGCCCAAGCTAACTTAAGTGGATACTGAGTAAAACTTCCAATGTCTTCTTTTAGCACTGCTTTAGTTTCTTTATCGACTGTGTATTTTACATTTTTCCATTCTACTGCTTGTACTCTTATAGGGCCAGTATCCCCTTTACATTTTACAAATACATCATCTTCATGCATGCCAGTGACTTCGCCTATTTTGCCATTGTAGTACGCACCTTCGCTATGATTTCTAACAAACATCACTTGGCTGCCTTTCTTGAGAGTGATTTCTTCATCTGCTGGGTATGCTGATTCGGAAAACCGACCTTTGATGTCCGCTTCTAATTTGTACACTTCTGTCTTGAGCGCATCGAGAGCCTCCTTATTTATTTTAAGAGCTTTTGCATTATGAGTGGTAAGGGTTATGATGTTAGCTTTGGGATCGGCTTTGGCTACACGTTTATTTAGAATGTCTAAGTCTTCGTTTACTTTATTTCCTTGACGGATATTATTCAGGATGTTGATAAAGACCGTATCATCTTGTCTATAGATTTTAGTCAACTCTAAGGTGATCGTTGCTGCCCTTTTCCATACCCAAGAATCAAAGAAGTATGGACTTTCATAATAATTAGAAAGAGTTCTAAAGGCATCATTTCTGACGACTGGCGAAAGTTGAAATAAATCTCCGATCACCATAACTTGAACACCACCAAATGGTAAACTACTTTTTCTAATTCTGCATAAAGTTGCATCTATGGCATCTAAGAGATCAGCTCTAACCATACTTATCTCATCGATCACAAGAAGCTCTAATTCCAATATTACTTGGATGCGCTCTTTGCGGATCTTCTGTGTTTTCGCAAGCCTTTTTCGATTAGTGAATTGATCTGGATCTACCATGTCATCAGTAGGGACGAATCCAGTCGTAGGCAGCTGGAACATAGAGTGTATCGTCATGCCTCCAGCATTGATGGCTGCAACACCGGTTGGTGCTACTACGATCGTTTTTTTACTAGTCT
Source organism: uncultured Saprospiraceae bacterium (assembly GCA_938039305.1). Classification (GTDB taxonomy): domain Bacteria; phylum Bacteroidota; class Bacteroidia; order Chitinophagales; family Saprospiraceae; genus JAJRXG01. The sequence continues at coordinate 5,330 of CALHUZ010000517.1, read as the reverse complement.
CTTCAAGTATCTCCTTTAGTAAAGTCGTCTTACCTGTACCAGCTCTACCAGTTAAGAAGAGTAGTGTTCGAGTATAAAGGGCATACTCTTTAGCAATCTGTCGAGTACTCAGATTCATAATTGGAAAGGTACTAAATCCGTATAAAGTCAGATCATCCTTTTCGAGAATTAGCTTTTATGGGACCTGTCCATGGTTAAGATGGTATTATTATCTTAGCCAGTATGAAAGTACCACGGTCGAATGAGAATGATTATACGCGGGATATGGCTAAGACCAGACGTGATTTTGTCCAGAAGCAAACTGCATTTGAGTTAGAGCATGTTGGTCAGTTTAGTGGTAGGCCAGCTGCTTATGCTGGAAATGTCGAACACTTTATGGGTGTCGCTCAAGTCCCAATAGGAGTAGCGGGCCCTCTTTTGGTTAATGGAGAACACGCACAAGGTGATTTCTACATTCCTTTAGCAACTACAGAAGGAACATTGGTAGCGAGTTACAATAGAGGTATGAAGTTGACTCGAGCTGCTGGAGGAATAACCACTCATGTCATCGAGGATAGTATGAATCGTGCTCCAGTGTTTGTTTTTGATGATGCGGGTCGTGCAAGAGACTTTGGACTTTGGATAGAAGAGAATTTTGACAAACTTAAAGAGCTTGCAGAGACAACTACATCAAGAGGTAAGCTGATCAGTATCCAACAATTTTCTGCTAGTAAGATTAGATGGCTACGATTTAACTATACATGTGGAGATGCTGCTGGTCAGAACATGGTAACCAAAGCCACTCGGGCTGCTACACAATGGATCTTATCTGAAAAGAGTGAAGGTCTTGAGTGGTTCTCTTTAGCAGGCAATCTCGATACTGATAAAAAGCATTCTTATATCAACTACTTACATACCAGAGGTAAGAGAGTTGTAGCAGAAATAACGATCCCTAATCAGGTCTTGGCTGACAACTTCCGAACTGATGCTCGTACACTTCACTATCAGCGGAAGATATCTAATGTCGGTGCCATCATGGGTGGATCAGTTAATAACGGTGCTCATGCAGCTAATGGCTTGACGGCCATGTTCATAGCTATGGGACAAGATGTAGCCAATATTGCAGAATCCTCTGCAGCTATCGTGCATGCTGAAGAGACGCTCAGTGGTGACTACTATTTCTCTGTGACGATTCCATCATTGATCATTGCCACTTTCGGAGGCGGTACTGGACTCCCTACACAAAGAGAGTGCTTAGAGATGATAGATTGCTACGGAGCGAATCGGGTGCATAAGCTTGCAGAGATTATGGCGGCAGTTGTGCTTGCAGGAGACTTATCACTAAGTGCTGCTGTTATGACTGATGAATGGGTATCAAGTCATGAAAGACTGGGCCGTAATCGATCGTGATAGATTTCTATGCGTCTGGGTCTATGCCATTCTCTATTTTAGTCATGCGCTCTTTATGCTCATAGTTTGCTTTTAGACCTTTGTTAATTGCGTATCCTACGATGGCGACTATGGGAATCAAGAAAACTGCCACCTGAGGTTGGGCTAATAATTTTGTAATCTCTTCCATGCAAGTAATTTTAGTGTTAGTTGATTGATGAATTGAAGTTAAGAGAAATATCGTGATCATTCCTCATTCATCTACTAACGCTTTGTAGATTTCGCCTAATACTTGGGATTTTAAGACTCAGATAAGACTGACCTCATTTCTATTCTGGTGATCAGATAATTTCTAAAGTTGAGTGCAAAGTGTTGCATTCTATCGAGCTGTTGACTAGTGAAATGATTCACTTCAGGATGATAGGTCATATGATTACGCTGCGCATCAGGTGATCCAAATCCCATCATGTCAAGACTTATTTTATTGAGCTCCCAAGGATGACTCAGCCCTAGGAAGTGACCCATCTCATGGACTACAGTTGACTTATCTATTAGTCCAGGATAGGAGATGAAAAGTCTGTCGAAAGAAGGAGAGGATTCAGCATATAGCTTATGTTTTGCACTTAGTACTGGAGTGAAGCCAAGCATCGCGCTATTGCCATCGTCTTTAGAGTATGTTTCAAAAAGGTATATGTTGATTCCTCCATCAACTTCTATGGGATCCACCAATTGATTGATAGGTGTTCTGTCATGCTCTATGTGAGCTTGATGAAGATCTGGGATATAGGCATGATTAGGATCCATCACTAATTGGCCTAATTCAAACTTGACTCGTCCTTCAAATTCTTGATTGAGATATTCTATATTTTCTCCGATCTGAACAGTGACTTTTTGGTCGACCTCTTCCATACCCATCAGATAAAAATTAAGCTTAAAGACAGGCACTTCGACTTGCTCCAACTTATGCATATCACTAACAAGTGACATAACCAATGATATGAGTATCAAAAGACTATTCAGGGTGAAAGATTTAGATCAGTAAGAAAGCACGTCTTGCGCTTCATTGGCAATATAACTAAGTCTAATCTTTAGTTATTGCTGCAATACTATCTTTAACACAATTCTTGTTGTACAGCTTTTCGATAATGGTATCGTATTCTTGGGCCATTGTTAATTTGGTAGAAGCCTCAGATATTCGAATAATATTTTCACGCAAATTGGTTGTATTGAGCTGATTTTGGATCAACTCTGGTACTACTTCCTTGTCTGCTATGAGATTAACAAGAGAAATGAAAGGTGTTGTTATAATCCGCTTAGCTATTTGATAATTGAGTTTGGAAGTCTTATATCCTACGATCTGTGGGACCTTGTAAAGGGCAACTTCTAAAGTGGATGTTCCGGATGTTACTAAGGCTAAGGTAGTATTCTTAATCAGTCCATAATAATCATCCTTTACGATTGTAGGATTTTCGATCGCTGAAGCTTTAATAATTTTTTCAATCGAAGCACTCATTCCATCGGCGCAAGAGATACAGATATTATATTTAGAAAGCTTTTTAACCGCATTTAGAAAAATCGGGAGTATGTTTTTTATCTCAGCCGATCTGCTTCCTGGAAGCAAGGCTAATATAGGTTTTTCATCAAGTTCGTTTTTTTCTCTGAAAGAATGGTTCTCTTTTGATTCGATAATTTGATTAGCAAAGGGGTGGCCGAAATAACCTACATCTATTCCTTTAGAATCGAAGTACTTTTTTTCAAAAGGAAAAAGTACGATGACTTGATCGCAAAAGACTTTTAATTTATTGATGCGACCAGGACGACTGGCCCATATTTTAGGAGGACTATAATACGTGATATATAAGCCTTCCTTTTTGGCCCATTGAGCGATTCTTAGATTGAAACTCCCATAGTCGATTAGAATTAACTTGTCTGGCTGAACGGCTATTATATCTTTCTTGCATTTAGAAAGAAGACTGCTGAGTTTGGGTATTTTAGAAATGACATCTGTCCACCCCATCACTTTGAGTTCTTCTATGTCTTGATGGATGGTGACACCACTTTTATGCATTGCTTTCCCTCCCCATCCTGATACTTGATGTCCTTGAGAGATGAGCTCAAGTGCTAAAATCGCCCCGAGCCGATCTCCAGAAGATTCTCCAGTTACTAAAAAGAAATGAGCCATATCTTAAGATAAATCTACACTATAACCTTAGAAGAAGCCCATGTCTTTTATAATTCTGTGACATAGAGATCAGAATAGTACATGATGAACCACCCCACAGCCCATAACATAGTGCCGATGACAACTCCTCTCAGCGTCTGATCAGTAAGGCGTTGATTGTACTTTCGTAACCAAAATACATTGGTGCAGATACCGATGAGAATGATAGTTCTCATTCTTTTACTCTTTATTCCTGATGCTGCTTGGTCCATCAATCCTGAAGAAACAAGAATGTCAAATATGCCATAAACAGCGGAAAATCCGAACACAGGAAAAAGAATGCCTATTGCAAGGCCGATCGGAAGACTATTTTTATTTGACATGTCTAATTAGAATTTTCTAAACCCTTTATAGAAGGGATGGCTTTATGATCTGTTAAGTCGTGCATAGAAGGAACGACTGATACATATCCGTTATTGAGCGCCCAGATATCTGTATCGTCTTCTTTAGACTCTAAATAAAACTCTCCTGTCATCCAGTAGTAAGATTGACCTCTTGGGTCTTTTGATTCTACAAAATCTTCCGTCCAGTTACCTTCTGCTTGTTTGCATACTCTGATACCTTTGATCTCATCAATGGTCAGTTTTGGAATATTGACATTGATCAAACTAGCTTTTCCAAGTTTTTGATTAAGCGTATACTCTATGATTTGCCTCGCATAATATTTACAGGAAGTGAAATCAGCCTCAAAAGAAAAATCCAAATAAGAGAACCCAATGGACGGAATCCCCTCTATACTTGCTTCCATGGCCGCTGACATAGTGCCGCTATAAATGATATTGATTGATGCGTTGGAACCATGATTGATGCCAGAGACGCATAGGTCTATCTTACGATCTTTTAGGATGACACTTTTAGCAAGCTTGACACAGTCCACAGGTGTTCCTGAACACTCATATGCATCTATGCCTTCGAAGACATCGACTTTATTTAACCTGAGTGGAGAGGTAAGCGTGATCGCGTGCCCTTGACCTGATTGAGGAGAATCAGGTGCGATTACAACGACTTCGCCAAACTGTGATGCGACTTCAACTAATGCCTTGATGCCTGGGGCAAACATGCCGTCGTCGTTAGTAACTAATATGAGTGGTTTTGACATGTATACTTTATTGATTGTCAGCAAAGGTAGGATTTATAGTAGCTTTTTTTGATTAAGTCAGAACTCTCACTAACAATTAATGTTATAGTCATCGTAGATTTGCACGCTTATGAGTAAGAAAGGTTTGTTATTGGTCAATCTTGGAACACCAGATGCTCCAACATGGAATGGATTGAGGAGATATTTGAGTCAGTTTTTGACTGATGGTCGAGTGATTGATATTCCATGGTTGTTTCGCAACATTCTATTTAGAGGGATTGTGGTGCCTCTAAGATCAATAAGGGTTGCTAAGCTTTATAAGGAGGTCTGGACTGACGAAGGATCGCCTTTGAAAGTTTATGGTGAAAAAGTGGCTGATGGCGTGCAGAATATAATGGGTGATGACTATATCGTGAGATTAGCGATGAGGTATCAAAATCCTTCCATAGAAGTGGGTTTAAAAGAGTTAATAAAAGAGAACGTATCTGAGATAATAATCTTCCCAATGTTTCCACAGTATGCTTCTGCATCGACGGGCTCTGTACATGAGGAGGTGATGCGTATACTCAAGAAACGAGAGATAATACCTCCGCTTAAAATGATCAATTCTTATTTTGATCATCCCGAAATGATAAAGCTATTTGCAGATAATGCCAGAAAGCA
>CALHUZ010000516.1 GCA_938039305.1 uncultured Saprospiraceae bacterium | reverse complement strand
AAAGGGCGGAAAGCAAAGGCTTAAAAACAAACTGGAATTCTTAGAAGGGTTTCGACATTCTGTAAAAACGGAACATGACAAAGGATATAGCCCAAGTCAGATCATGAAGTCACTTGGACTTAAAGAACAACATCTGATTCGAGCTTTATCGCTTGGACAATTGAGTCAGCGAAACATGGTCAAGTCTGTAATACAAGACCAGCAATCCACCTTAAGCTAACTCCGCTCCTATTCTTTCTAAAAGTGCCTTAGTAGCTTTGATGCCTTCCGGCTCACTCAAAGTCTGACCTTCATATTCTATATCAATGTATCCCGTAAAACCCGCATCTTTTACAATTTGCAACATCCTTCTGTAGTCGATACCTACCTCATCTCCATTTTCATCGAAGTCATGGGTCTTTGCACTTACACCTTTTGCATATGGCATTAGTTCTGCTACTCCTTTGTATTTGTCATACTCGACCTTACAACTATAATCTTCATCGCGCTCCATACAGAAGTTTCCAAAGTCAGGTAGTGTGCCACAGAACGGACTATCGACTTGAGCCATCACAGAAGCTAACCATGAACCATCAGAAGAAAAGCCCCCGTGATTTTCAACGATGATATTGATATCGTTCTCTTTTCCATATTCAGTTAACTTTCCTAAACCCTGTACAGCAGCCGATTTTACTTCTTCCGCCGTTCCACTTCCCGCAGCATTTACTCTGATCGCATGACATCCGAGATACTTCGCAGCATCTACCCATTGATGATGATTGGCGACAGCTTCATTTCGTTTTTTATCATCCGTCTCACCCAGATCACCTAAAGCATCGCACATGATGAGTACAGCCTTTACTCCATTACTATCACAACGATCTTTAAGATCTTTCATATACGCCTTATCTCGAGCTTTAGAAAAATAGAATGTATTCACAAATTCTACTGCATCTACTCCATATTCTGTCTTAGCTATCTCAGGAAAATCTATAGGATTCAAAGTACCACGAAGCAGTGAGTCTGGATCTGTCTGAAGCGCTTGAACAAAGGGTCCAAATCCTCCTGACAAAGAATCTCCAAAAAATGATTTATGTAAAGACCATTGTGCCAATGAAATATCGAAAAAAGGTTTTTTAACAACATTCGATTCTACCATGGCCTTCGCTTTTGATGCATCTTTATTACTACATGAGATCATTGATCCCGATAACCCTAAAGCACCAGTTATCGCTAATCCAGACCCAATGGTCTTTATACTTTTTCTTCTTGTGATTTTCATGACATTGCTTATATGAACAGAAAGATAGGAAAAGTCCAGATCATCTCGCTTGCATCTGAAGATATAACCTTAACTATGTAGCATGCACACAGCTGTCATCATAGGTTCAGGTTTTTCTGGTATATGCATGGGCATATCGCTCAAGGCAAATGGAATACATGACTTTGTCATTCTGGAAAAAGCCTCCGATGTCGGAGGCACATGGCGAGAAAATACATATCCAGGTGCAGAATGTGATATCCCATCTGCTCTTTACAGTTATTCTTTTGAGCCTTATCCAGACTGGGAATACAAATGGTCTCATCAACCGCAGATTTTAAAATACATCAATCACTGTGTCGATAAATATGACATCAGAAAACACATACACACTAACCAAGAACTCGTTAGTGCGCGCTGGACAGATGATCGCTTTTGGCATATCACAACCAAAGATGGGAGCACTTACGAAGCCAAAACATTCATCCCAGCTATAGGACAACTGCATCATCCTTCCATACCTAACTTTAAAGGCTTAGGATCATTTGAAGGAACATCCTTCCACTCAGCGCAATGGAATCACGAAGTAGAGTTAAAAGATAAAAGAATAGCTGTGATCGGCAATGCTGCAAGTGCTGTACAATTCATCCCACAGATAGCCAAGGTCGCTAAAGAACTGACTGTCTTTCAAAGATCAGCCAACTGGATGCTACCCAAGCAAGATAGACTTTATATGGAATGGGAAAAGAAATTAGTAAAGAAGTTTCCAATCTTACTTCGCATGTATCGCAAGAAAATCTGGCTACTTGGCGGTGCTCTATTCTCCTTAATGCAAAATGGAAATAACTTTCTAAGAAAGATATATCAAAATAAAACTGTTCAATTCATCAAAGAACACATCAAAGATCCTGAACTTATCAAACACTTAACACCCACTTATCCGATGGGTGCCAAGCGCGTTCTTTTTTCAGACGACTACTATGAAGCACTAAGCAAACCACATGTACATCTTATAACTGATCAATTAGAATCTATAAATGCATCTGGGATAAAAACCAACGATGGATCAACGTACAATGCCGATGTCCTAGTCTATGCTACAGGCTTTAAGACCAATCCATTTTTGATGAACCTTGACATAAAAGGCAAAGAGGATATCAGTATACATGATGCTTGGAAAGATGGACCCAAGAACTACCTCGGCATCACAGTCGATCAATTTCCCAACCTGTTCATGATGTATGGACCAAACACCAATCTCGGCCACAACTCAATCATCATCATGAGTGAAGCCCAAGCAAACTATATCACACAGTGTGTCTCACATCTTCTAGAGAATAACAAAAAGTCTATAGAAGTTAGAAAGCCAATTCTTGACTCCTACTATACTAAGATTCAGAGCAGATTAAAAGATATGATCTGGGCTCAAATAGATCAAAGCTGGTATCAATCAGCTAACGGCAATATTCCAAATAACTGGCCTGGACG
>CALHUZ010000515.1 GCA_938039305.1 uncultured Saprospiraceae bacterium | reverse complement strand
ATGATCACAACTCAATGATCATCGATGACATGACCTTTACTGGAAGTAATCCTATTGTTACCTTAGCCTTGTACCCAGGAATATATATGGGATTCTATCCGCGAAAGAAAATCTATCAAAACTACTTCGAACAACTTTCCTGATGATAATCTTTAAGTTTTCAACATCTAATCTACTATGACAAACCCTATCATCATTGGCGCTGGCGTATCTGGTTTGGTGGCCGCCATTGAATTAGAAAAGGAAGGTTACATTCCGATCATTCTTGAAGCGACAGATCGTGTGGGTGGCCGTGTAAAATCAGATGATCTTCTTGGTATTCCTGCCGATCATGGTTTTCAAGTATTACTTACAGAATATCCAGAAGCACAACGATACTTAGATTATAAGCAGCTGGACTTGCTGAAGTTCATGCCTGGCAGTGTCATTTTCAAGAATGGAAAGATGGAAAAGATAGGCGACCCCTTACGGAAAATATCATTCCTATGGCCAACAACATTTGCGAAGATCGGATCAATTAACGATAAGCGCTTGATTTTTCAATTGTCTATGGCAATGAAGAAAAAAAGTATTGATCACATCTTTGCAGAACCAGAAACAACGACTAAGGCCTATTTACAAAATTACGGATTCTCAGAAGCTGTAATTCACGACTTCTTTCAACCGTTCTTTGCAGGTATTTATCTTGAAGAAGATTTAAATACTTCAAGTCGAATGTTCGAATTTGTTTATAAAATGTTCAGTACTGGAAGCGCTGCGATACCACGAGCTGGAATGCAAGCGATCCCAGATCAACTTGTCAGTCAACTTATGGACACGACTATCCACTATAACACTGAAGTTAGCCATATTGAAAGCAAAACTGTCTTTTTAAAATCTGGCGATACACTCTCCGCTGATAAAATAATCATAGCCTCAGATCCTGCTCATTTTTTCAATAAAGGAAAACTAAAAGAGCGCAATTGGAAATCTTGCTATAATCTATATTTTCAATCATCAGGATCCGTTTTAAAAAATCCTATCATAGGCCTATTGCCAGGCCAAGAAACCTTAGTTAATAACTTCCACTATCTCAATGATATCTATGACAAGACAAACCAATCAAACAATACAGTACTTTCTGTTACGATTGTAAATAACCACATGCTCTCAGAATCAGAGATGATAGAGACAGTTAAAGCAGAACTACAAAAACAATGCAGTATAGAGACTGGTGAATTATTAAAGATGTTCCACATAAAAAAGGCACTACCTAAAGTCAGCGACTTAAAATATAAACCAACTGGCGCTTCTGCAACTTTGGCATCAGGCATCTTCTGTTGTGGAGATTACTTAGCGAACAGTTCACTAAATGCAGCTATGGCCAGTGGGAGAGTCGCAGCAGAATTGGTTATCGCTGGTCAAGAGTCATCATAGTTGCGCGGCATATCCAATTAGAGATATAAGCTTCAAAAGTTAGCGATCTCCTCTCTTTCTAAAATGCCATCAACAGCCGCATCATAGACTTCATAAGACTTAGCCTTTTTTATACTTTTAACCACCTTAGTTGGATTTGGAAACAACTTCGCGAAATACTCCCAATAACTAAGCATTTTTCTGATCACCGCCTTCTCTCCAGTTAACTTTTGTTCGGCAGCAGCAAAGAGCGTATCATGATATTTGCTGAATAGTTCTAATTTGTTATCTGGATATTCATGCGTTTCATTTTTAATCATCCCCGGTAAAAACGGATCAGCAATTAATCCTCTACCGATCATCCAATGATCAATACTTGGAAACCTGTCTGCCAATTCCTCAAATACTGCTACTGAAGTGATATCACCGTTGAAGTATAACTTTTGACCACAATGATCTATACATCTTTGAAACCCTTCCAAATCCGTTCCTCCTTTATAAAGCTGTGCACCTATCCGTGCATGGATACCGATACTTTTGATTGGATACTTTTCCAATATGGGAAACACATCAAGTATTTCTCTACAATGCTCATAACCCATTCTCATTTTCATCGAAACAATGATATCTGTCTCACGGTGTACCCTATCGAGTATGCGATCTATCTTATGAGGATCTTTAATAAGTCCTGATCCCATACCTTTATTGGTAACCATCGGATATGGGCAACCAAGATTCCAATTAAGCTCTTTGTAACCAAGTGAACGAACATACTTTGCTGCAAAGATAAATTCGTCAGCACTACAAGTCATGACTTGAGGAATAACCTTTAAGGTTGTATTGTTTTTAAGCTGTAGGTCTCGCTCATAAACAGGCTTAATAAGCATCTTGCCGTTGAACCGGATATAAGGTGCATAATACAGATCTATCCCGCTAAAGAACTTCTGAAATGCATTCCGAAAGTGAAAGTCTGTAAAACCCTGAAGAGGAGATGATATGAGCGTGTGTTGCATCAGGAGGCAAAGATAAGCTGATGAATTCTAAATTCTTACTAAACGTAGCTCTCAACTTTGCGCAGAACCTATTATAATCCCTATTGAAGCCCAGATCAATGAGTCAATATCAACGCTGAGATTTAATTCAATAAGATGTAATGCCCAAGTTTTAGACTTTCTCTTTTGATTAGATTGATCAAAACTCAGACCTTAGTCATCACAACGTTGAATGAAAAACGAAACAACAGCACCATCTTCAATAACTGTATTCTTAGACAATTCTATCGAAGAACCGGCCTGAAACATAAGACTTTTAGATGCATCGATATTCGCATCTATCGTTATAAAATCGCGAGTTTTTATAAAATCAACATCAACCCAATCAGTTAGAAAATCATTGTCTACTGTTTCATTTGCAGCAGCAAACCGGACATTAACAAAGTCTCCATCTGTAAGTCCATCATTACTGGTCTGCCACTTCAAAAGATAACTCATACCTTGTTCACCAAAAAAAGAAGTACTTTCTGAATGCTCATCAGTAAAACTTCCACCCGAACCAGAAATGACACTCCAAGTTCCGCTGCCAACGTTTGGTGCTTCAGCTGATAATTCTAAACTGGTGCCACATGACATCTGGTCATCTCCTGCAACAGCAGCTGATGGTGCTTGAGCTTTTAAGGTGATTAATACATCATCATTGGAAGTAGTACAATTTCCATTTGTGACTGTCCAGGTCAAAAGATA
>CALHUZ010000514.1 GCA_938039305.1 uncultured Saprospiraceae bacterium | reverse complement strand
CGCAAAGATGGGCCATGATATCGAGAATATGTGTCAATTTCTATACTTTCGTATTTAATAAATCTACATATGTCATGATCTATAAGTTGATGTTTTTTGTACTTGCGTTAAATGTTCTAAGTTCATGTGGCAGTGGATCCTCAGGACCATCATATGACTTGAAGGGATTTCAAACTGAATCCATCGGGGGAGGCGGAACCTATGCTCGATTTGCAGATCAAGAGAACTGGCCCCTTTCAACTGGACATGTGATCAACGGTGTGCGCAATGGAGCTTGGACTACTTATTATCCTCAGAGTAACAAACCTAAGACAATCACTAACTACATCAACGGACAAAAGAATGGTGACGAGATCACATTTAATGATAGAGGCAACATGGAGTCAATCATTGGCTATAGGAATGATAAACTTCATGGACTGAGTACTACTTTCAAAAGTAGTAGAGTGGTCAATGAGACTACATATGCTAATGGCAACATTGATGGACCTTTCAAAGTCTTTGATGAAAGAAGCGGCAAGATCCAACGAAGTGGAACAATGAAGAATGGCAAACCGCATGGTGAGCTTCTTAATTATAGCCCTGAAGGAGTAGTCAATATGCGATATGAGTACAAAGACGGGGTAAAAGTGAGTGGAGGAATCGTAGAGAAGCCTGCATCTGAATAACTGGTTGATCCCCTATCTAAAGTTCAGATCAAGGTTTTATATATTATAAATATCTATATATAGAAATTATTGTTATATATTGTGGTTGTATATATAATGATGAAACGACATGTATATTAATTGCTTATCGCCAGAGTTGGAAGAAACGCTGGCATATGAAAATGCTAATGACATAATCCATCTGGAGATTTCAGATGCTGCTATGCTCAAAGCATACTTTACTGAGAAAGTTGTGAAGACTCTTCTCGATAGACAAAAGATGCTGGTAGTTATACCAGATAGAATGGATAGTAGTATCCCTTCTAAGATACTGTCTAATCAAAATCTTGCTCATCTATCAACTACGGTTTCAACTCAAGGGCTTGGAGCGCAATCAGTTGTTAGAATGAAGTCATTGGCCAATCTCACAGAGATACCTTTGCTTAGGCAGGAGTATCAACATCTCTTATTAAAATACAAAGAGACCTCTCTTAAAATACACAACACTCTTTCTACTATATCAAAGCGGAATATTAAAAGCCCATCCTTTAAAGAGATGTTGCTTTCTATAAAACCGAGACCAAAAGCAAATCTTCCAGAATCTCTTATTGAAGAGATAGCTGATATGAATCTCAATAATCATGTCATCAAAGCAATCGTTAAGCTTCAGCGCGATTACAAACCTCGGTTTGTATACATGGATGATACTACCTTATTAGATGCTTCATGTATCGAAGATGAAAACTCTTTAGTACTTGCACGATCGTCAGTTGAAGAAATAAAACAAAAGGTAAATAGTGCACTTCTTGGCTTAGAAGAAGAACTGTATCTCATGAAGCGAGTCATCGTTTATGAACTTGAAGATGAGATCGCACAGTGGACTAAAATTAAAGAGGAGTTGCAAACGGTCTTTTTAGAAAATGAATTAGATAACTACCCTTCTTCTTTTAAAGACAAAGGCCTACCACTAATCAATCAGCTAAAAGGTCGAAAGTATCTGAAGTTTAGCCTTACGGTGATACCAGAGATCGGATGGGGACAAGTATCCAATGTGCTTAGTATCATCAGCGCCATCATAGATCAGGCTACTAATTCTATAGACATCTATTTTGAAGAGTATGTCAGAAAGTTAAGCCCTTTTAATACATCTAATAAATTATTAGATGACTATATAGCAGACGCTATACAGAGCCTCAAGGAAATTAATCAATGTAAGTATATCGGTGATCAAGCCCCTGTACAGTTTTTGCAAGTTGACTCTTTACTTAAAACATTGAAAAGCGCACATCAGAGGATTTCTCTGAACCATCGAGCTTTGTCAGATGCTGATTATGTAAATTTCAGAATTCAGGTGAAGGAACTCAATATGAGTCAAAGCCTTCTTGAAGGTTTGTATCACCTTCAAAATGAAGACTGGTCTGGTCTAATCGAATTCTATGGTCAACGAAGCCACTTGATGCAAGGCTATGATGCTAACATGACCAGACTAAGTGATTGGTACGAAGAATTGGCAAGTACACAAAGTCTGCTTAAGCATACGTCTCATAAAGAAGTACATAATAGATGGCATCGCATCAGAGATGAAGCACTAACTGATATACGCAATACTAAATGGGGAAACTATTCCTCAGTATTCGAATCTAAAGAAGAAGTGCCAGATCTTGCAGCCAATGTAAAAGAATTGCAAGGATGGGGTCAATGTTTTTTTCCAATTATGGTTGTTCAAGAGTCTCAGATGAAGACTATGTTGCAGACTACTGGATTTGAATTTGATCAAGTCTTCTTTATGGATCAAAAGGATATCAGCCTTTCTGACTTAAAGCTATTTACCGAAAAAGATGTAAACATTACAATTGCATCGACTTACAGCGTAGATATGTCACAAGTCTCAGAGTATTATAGCCTCATTAGTAATTATATAAGTAATACGTTGATCTCTCATTCCACGAAACTTGCTAAGCTTGAGAAATCCGATCGATATAAATACAGCTTACTATTAGCGAACAACTTGCTCTCATCATCGGAAGCTGTGAATATTTATAAGCTGGGCAGCCAGGTGATCATAACGACTCTTGATCCTCTCTTGAATAAAAGGATAGATCAATCTTCTCAAATAGAATCGCACAACATACTTTACCACACGACACAAGAGCCATCACATCTCGTAGAAACATTTATCCATTATGATGACATTACTATCTTATTGGAAAACGATCTCTTGAATGATCATAATGGGATGTCTACTTTATGGCAACATGAGGTCATTAAACAACTAAAGAATGCAGGAATCACCATCCGTAATGTCTTTACTCACGAGCTCTATCAAGACCTCAACGGCACTATAAGTCAGCTAGTAAGAAATATTATTCCTGCCAAGTTGGAACTCAAAGAGCGTAAAGAAGCATTAGTGGTATAGCATATACAACACTCTGCAGTTGATAAAACTTGATTCCTATTTTTCTCAAATTAAGACAAAAAAGACAGAAGGCAACGTTCTGATCTTTTGTCAAATAAGAAAGAAATGGCTTCAAGCCGCCCCTGAAGAAGTAGTCCGACAGACAGTTGTAGCTTACCTAATCGATCAAGGTACCCCCTCTAAACACATCACAGTAGAAAAAAAGATAACAGTCGGAAAGTTATCGAGACGATATGATGTAGTAGTCGCTAACTTAAAAGGGGAATACTACATATTAGTTGAATGCAAGGCACCAGAAGTGCCTATTAACCAAAGTGTCGTGGATCAAGCAGGCGTTTACAACCTCACCCTTGTAGGCCGATATATATGGCTCACTAATGGGCATCACAATAAGATATTTGAGATAGATCATGAAAACAAGACGAGTAAAGAGGTAGAAAATATACCTTTACATCATCAATAACCCCACTACTTAAAAAGTGTCATCAATCAAACCAAGTAACACACGAGTCTCAGAATGGTCTTATGATCACTTTGTTGCTTACCTGATGCTCTATGCGTCCTACGCAGACTATGACTATAGTCAAAAGGAGAAAGAGAACATCTTGTCTTTAGTTGATAAAGACATTTTATCAGAAGTGGAAGTAGAATATGAGAGGCTCGGCGACTATGCTCAACTGGATCTCATCATGCAGTTAAAAAAACAATTTGTAAAAACTAAGGAGGACAAATCTAAAATCCTACAACTACTCAATACACAATTTTCTGCTGATGGAGATTATAGTAGATTAGAAACGGGTTTATATACTTTTCTTGAAAAACTCCTTTAGCCTCTTAAAAGGCCATTCTAAGTCTTAGGTTGATTCGTCTGTTCGTTAGATTGTTGGGCACTGCGAATTGTTGAGCGAAGATGGTTTTTATCCAAGTATTGGACGATACATTTTCTATTCCCATCAAGTTGAATATTTCAAGACTCAACCAGACATTATCAAAGCTTCTTAAAAAGTGAGTTGGTTTCCTTTCTTTCCATTCTTCATTCCACAATTGCAAAGAAAGACCCATGTCCACTCTTCGGTAATCCTTAAAGGTAAATGTGTTTCTAATTTCCCGATTATTCTCAGGCAACCCAAATGGGAGACCGGTGGCATAAGTCAGAAGGAAGTTCACTTTGAAGTTTTCATTCCTCGGCAAGTAGTCTTGAAAGTAAAGTGAGAAATGAACAAACTGATCTGTAGGTCTTGACACTGTAGAAACATCAACAAATGAATCAGCGGATGGATCATACTTTCTATGTTGTACACCATCCAATGATTCTCTGACTCGCAGAAAAGACATATTAAACCATGATTCAGCTCCTGGAACAAACTCTCCATTAAGGCGCATATCCAAACCCATAGCTGAACCACTCGCATCATTCTCTCCGGAGTACCTGATTCTTACATTGTCGATATCGTAACTAACTAAGTTATCCAGCTTTTTATAAAACGCCTCCGCTATAAATCTAAAAGGCTTGTCACTCATACGCTTCCAGTAAAAGTCAGTTGTCATCCCGGCTACCACATGAATAGACTTTTGTGCTTTCAAATCCTGATTGATCGTACCATCCGTTCTTCTAAGCTCTCTATAAAAAGGAGTCTGATAGTACACCCCACCAGCTAACTTATAGGAGATATCCTTTTTACTTTTTGGCTTGAACAGTAGTTGTGCTCTGGGACTGATATTAAACTCACCATTGAAATCCCAATAACTAAACCTTGACCCAACATTTAACCGAAGCTCTTGTCCTTCATCTCCAAATGCAGTATAAGTATCCTGAACATAACCAGTTATTTTATTGGAGCTAACGATGTTCTGTGCCTTCAGTACACTTCTCAAAAGAACCTCTTGATCACTGTATGGCAATGAGAATCCTGCAGAGTCTAATCGCTCCCATTCATTCAAGCGATCATCAAAGTATTCTGATCTAAAGCTTGCTCCCCATTGTACAAAGTGACTTTTGTCTTCATTTACTTCTGATTGCAATTCTATTCCTCCTTTCAGTTGTATAGTTGAAATTCGATTAAAAAGTCTATTGCGCGAAAATTGTTGTTGAGTTCCTACACCTAGCACTCCAATCTCTTCTCCAGCGTTATCTGAATTAAGATCAGTTTCAATCTGACTTAATCTGTAGAATCCAGCTATGTCAACACTCTCTCTTTCTTGTCCACGATAAGTAGAAGCAAGTAGCTTTATAAACAAAGGGTTCTTATCTCGCTCAGGCAAATAGGTCAGAGATAACCCTCCCATACCTGTCTTAAAGGCATCACTTTCGCTTCCTTCAAATACACTGTTAAGCGCTACAGATATTGTAGTCAAGCCAACAGCTGTAGACCTTGAAACAGGATTAAAGTCGTACTGACTTGTATTGTAATTAGAAATTAACCCAACTTGAAAATCACTCGTTACATCATATGTCAAGTAAGCCTGAATATCTGTAAAGTTTGGATTGTATTCTCCCTGAGTATCAAGTGAGCTCAACAAGTATTTGTTGGTCTTGTATCTATAACCAATTAAGTACCTCAGTTTATTTGGGCCATTCAGTGACTTAATAGCACTTCCTTCTAAATGAGTGCTTAGTCCCAACAAACTTGTGGAAACAGATCCATGAAAGTCGGTTGGTCTTTTATATTTTATATCTAAAACAGAAGACATCTTATCTCCGTATTTAGATTCAAACCCTCCAGATGAAAATGAAAGATCACGGATCAAATCGATGTTTGGAAATGAAAGGCCTTCTTGCTGACTACTTCTAAGTAACTGAGGTCGGAAGATTTCAAAATCATTCACATATACTAAGTTCTCATCGTAGTTACCTCCTCTTACATTGTACTGAGAGCTAAGTTCTCCACCGGTTCCACTTCTCGCACCAAGTGCTATATGAGGTAGTACACTTTCAAGATTACCTGTTGTCGATGGAAGTAACTTGAGCACCTCGGTTGACTCTCGGATCATATCACGATCTTCTATCTTACTATCAGTTACCGTTACTTCTAAATCTGAAGTTGTATTGATCAGTGTAATATCTAAGTTATAGCGATCCTTATTAGCCCTCACTTTCATTTCACCAGTCTCGTACCCTATCCTGCTAAAGACGAGTTCCACTTCGCGCTGTTCTTCAATCTTTAAAGAATATTTCCCGGAAGGATCCGTCTCTGTATTTAGATTGGTCCCCTTCACATAAACAGTCACAAATTCTATCGGCAGCTCGCTGGATTGATCAGTGACTGTACCAGTCAAAAGAACATCCTGCGATATAAGAGCAACAGAAAAAAGTAAGAATAGTATACTTAGTAGATATCTATACGACATGTATCCTAAAGAGTTAAGGGATTAGAACGGTGAATTGATGGCTTTTAATCTCTCGATCATCTTTAAAGGATCTTCTGCCTTGAAAACGCTACTCCCTGCTACGAGGACATCTGCACCAGCTTGAAGTAAAGCTTCCGCATTTTGAGCTCCGACACCACCGTCAATCTCTATGTGAAACTTCAAGTTGCGTTCATCACCTTTCGCTCGAAGCTTCTTGACTTTAGGTATCGTTTGGTAAATAAACTTTTGGCCTCCATATCCTGGATTAACACTCATGACGCATACCAGATCTATCTCTTCTAAGATGTCATCAAGAAGATCAACAGAAGTATGAGGATTAATGGCTACACCAGCTTTGATGCCCCGATCTTTGATTCTCTGTATCGTTCTATGTAGATGCCGATCAGCTTCATAATGAACAGTGAGTACTTCTGCTCCAAGGTCAACAAACTCATCTATATAGTTTGCTGGCTCCTCGATCATCAGATGTACATCAAGAGGCTTGTTACATCCTTTCTTAATAAAGGGCATCAAAACCTGACCAAAGCTAATATTGGGCACAAAACGGCCGTCCATGATGTCAATGTGCAACCAGTCAGCTTGACTTTCATTGATCATGTCTAAGGACTCAGACAAGTGAAGAAAGTCGCCAGCAAGAAGAGAAGGTGCTATGATGTGCTTCATTACGATAATTGATATGCACAAAAGTAAGGATACATCGGACAGAACACTACATATGCCGATTATTAATAATGCCTTCTATAGGACGATCGATAGCGATATAATATCTTGGCGATCATGAAGCAGATCAAGATTCACACATTGGACCTAAACTTCTTAGGTAAAGAGAATGGTATAGCGGCATTTCTCGTCGAATGTCCAGATGGTCCTATACTTATAGAAAGTGGTCCACATAGTACATTGCCTGTGTTAACGAAGGCTATAGAAGCTGTGGGGTTTGCAACGACAGATATTAAGCATGTCTTCTTGACACACATACATCTCGATCATGCAGGAGCTGCATGGTGTTTTGCAGATCAAGGAGCCAAAGTATACCTGCACCCAAGAGGATATAAGCACATGCATGACCCAAGTAGACTTTTGGCTTCCGCTAAAATGATCTACAAAGAAAAGATGGACATGCTTTGGGGTACGCTTAAACCTATCAAAGAAGAATTATTGACCTCCGTTGATCACCTTGAAGAAGTTTCTATTGGCGCCACTAAAGTCATTGCTCATCATACACCTGGGCATGCGCAACATCATATCGCTTGGCAAATAGGAGATGTGGTATTCACTGGAGATGTTGCCGGAGTTTCTATCAACCATGGGCCAGTGATACCTCCTTGTCCTCCACCTGATATCGATAGAGAGGCTTGGCTATCATCCATAGATCATCTTTTAAGCTTACCTGATATAAAACAGTACTATCTAACACACTTTGGTCTCATAGAGAATATCCCTGAACATATGGCAGAACTGAAAGTAGCCATTGAAGACTATACTGGTTTCATGGAGCCATTTGCAAAAGCTGGTAAGACAGTTGATGAATGTCTTCCAGACTTTCAAGATTTTGTAAAGAAATACTTGATGGAACATGGACTTGATCCTAAAGATGCTGATGCATACCAAGCTGCTAATCCTTCTGACATGAGTGCCACTGGACTGCTTAGATATTGGTCGAAAAAGTTGAAGGCTTAACACTAAAAAGAGCCCTTCATACTGAAGAGCTCTTGAAAAAAATCTTTTGATGTACTGTTATTCTTTGCGAATCGCACAGCAGATAACTTGTATTTTATACCTGCTTGTTGATACAGTTTAGATCTTCAAATGCTTGAGTAAGCCTTGTCTTAAATGACTCTTCAGCAACTCTCAACCACTTACGTGGATCGTAGAACTTCTTGTTCGGAACATCAGCACCATCTGGGTTACCCAGTTGTGTCTGAAGATAAGCGTTGTTCTTTTCGTAATAGCCTTTGATACCATCCCAGAATGCCCATTGCATATCTGTATCGATGTTCATCTTGATTGCTCCGTACTCTATCGCTTCGCGGATCTCTGCTTGAGTTGATCCTGAACCACCATGAAATACAAAGTTGATCGGTTGTGCAGCTGTGTTAAACTTCTTCTGAACAAACTCTTGAGAATTCTTCAAGATGATAGGTGTCAACTCAACATTCCCTGGCTTATAAACACCATGAACATTTCCGAAAGCTGCAGCTACTGTGAATCTATCGGAGATCTTTGATAAACGCTCGTAGGCATAAGCTACCTCATCTGGCTGAGTATAAAGCTTTGAACTGTCTATATCCGTATTATCAACGCCATCTTCTTCTCCACCTGTCACACCGAGTTCTATTTCGATCATCATCCCTAACTTGTTCATCTCCTCGAAGTACTCACATGAGATATCCATGTTCTCCTCTATTGGCTCTTCGGACAAGTCTAACATGTGCGAACTAAAAAGTGGACGTCCATATATTTCGTTG
>CALHUZ010000513.1 GCA_938039305.1 uncultured Saprospiraceae bacterium | reverse complement strand
GATATATGGACCGTCTCGCTTTCTGGCGGATTGGCGCAGAGATTAACCACTCATGCAGAAGATGAAAGCTATCCTATCTTTTCACCTGATGGATCGGCCATTCTGTTTTCGGCGAGTTATGAAGGGCCAACGGAGTTGTATACGATACCTGTGTCTGGCGGGATGACTCAGCGCTGGACATATGAGCGAGATGCGTCCTTGGCAAATGCTTGGACGGCTGACAATCATATCGTTTATGCCACAAGAGCTTACAATAAGAAACCAGATAATCGGCTTGTCAAGATCAATGTCGATACGAAGGTTAGAACATTTATACCGCTGGATCAAGCGAGTGAAGCGAGCTTTAGTAATGATGGGCGCACGGTGTATTTTGTTCGTCCTGCCTATCATCGCAATGTCACCAAGAGGTACAAAGGCGGTACTGCCAGACAGATCTGGAAGTTTACCGAGGGCAGTGCTGAGGCGATTAAGTTGACCACTGACTATACCGGCGGGAGTCATCATCCTATGCTTCATGAAGGTCGCGTTTACTTTATCTCAGATAGAGATGGCACGATGAATATATGGTCCATGGATACCAACGGTGGCGATGTGCGACAACAGACCGAGCATGCAGATTTTGATGTCCGCTATGCTAATGTAACTGGCGGGGTATCTGATGGCGTGATTGTCTATCAGATGGGCGCTGACTTGTGGCGGTATGACATCTCCAGAGACGCTTCCAGTAAGATTGATATCACACTCGCTACAGACCTTGCTCAGTTATCAGAAAAGTGGGAGGAGAATCCGAGTAGGTATATCACTTCCGTAAATGCTAGTCCCGATGGAGACAAGATTGCAATTACTGCGCGTGGTCGTGTATTTGTTGCACCGGTGAAAAGCGGTAGGACTATTTCATTTACCAGTAAGAATGATGTCCGTTACCGCGATGCAAGATTTTCTCATGATGGAAAGCGCGTGATTGCACTCTCTGATGAAAGCGGAGAATTTGAATTTATAAGTATGCCTGGTGATGGATTAGGAGATCATCAGACGATCACAAGTGATGGCTCACTACTTCGATATGAGGGCCTTCCTTCCCCTGACGGAAATATGATAGCCTACGATGATTTAGAAAGTAACATGTACATCCTTGATATCTCTACAGGTGTAAGTACTAAGATTTCAAAAAACCAAGAACGCATCCAAGATTTCTCTTGGTCTCCGGATAGCAAATGGCTCGCCTACGTACAAGCTGCACCTAATACCATGGCACAGATTATAATTTATAATGTGGATGATGGCTCATCATTTGACTTGACCACTGATCGAGCTAATAGCTTTAATCCTCGATGGAGCCCAGATGGCAAGTTCATTTACTTTATCTCAGATAGAAGTTTTACATCTCTTGTTGGCAGTCCATGGGGGACAAGACAACCAGAGCCATACTTCGATGCAAGTGAAAAAATTTACCACATCGCACTTCAGAAAAACGAACGCTCACCATTCAGACCTTCTGACGAATTAGAAAATGCGGATGAGAAAGAAGATGAGAAAAAGTCAGATGAGAAGAATACAGAAACAGATAAGAAGACAGACACTAAGGATGCAGACAAGAGTGATGACAGTGGCGTCAAAGTAGTTATTGACAAAGATGGCATCCAACAAAGGATCGAAGCAGTTCCCGTTAAAGCTGGAAATTATGTAGGCCTATCAGTCAATAGCAAAGCACTCTACATGATCTCAGGTGAGACAGGCGTCGATGCAAAGCGTCACCTTTATGTGGTAAAGATTGGAAATGAAAAGGTTGAAGCGAAGATGATGGTTGCAGGCATCAGAAGTTATAGTATGACGGATGATGGAAAGAAGCTATTGATTAGAAAAGGATCTTCATATTATATGGCGACTGCAGGCACTGGTAAAATAGGTGATCTTAGTGGTTCTAAGATTGACTTGAGCGGTTGGAAGTTTTCCATTGATCCTAAGAAAGACTGGAAGCAGATATTTACAGATGCATGGCGTATGGAAAGAGACTACTTCTATGATAAGAATATGCACGGAGTTGACTGGCAAGGCATGCATGACAAATACCTTCCGCTTGTAGATCGCATCACCACTCGCAATGAACTGTCTGATCTAATTGGAAGATTCGTAGGAGAGCTATCTGCACTACACACCAGTGTCAGGGGTGGAGACGTAAGATCCGACAACAAGAATATCATCGTAGCGAACCTCGGTGGTCTCTTCAGCAGAGATGAAGCAATGGGCGGATTTAAGATCGACTACATTTATAAAACTGATCCTGATTATCCAGAGCAAAAGTCACCACTCGATGATCCATTTCTTGATATTAGAGTAGGCGATGTCATCACTCATGTAAATGGCATAAGCAGTCTATCTGCCACAGACATAGGCGAACTCATTCGTAACGAAGCTGGAAAGCAAGTAAGGCTTTCATTGAAAAGATTATCGACCACATATGAAGCTATAGTAACTCCAGTAGGTAGTGATTATAATCTCCGCTACAGTGATTGGGAATATGGGAATCGCCTCTACGTAGACCAGCAGTCCAATGAAGACATCGGCTATTTCCACCTACGTGCTATGGGCCGCAATGACATCAGTCAGTTCTATCGTGAATTCTATCCCGTCTTTAATCGCAGAGGCCTCATCGTAGATGTCCGTTATAATTTTGGAGGCAATATCGATAGCTTCATTTTAGAAAAGCTACTTAGAAAAGCTTGGATGTATTGGAAGAGTAGATCTGGCGAACCTTATTGGAATATGCCATATTCGTTCAGAGGCCACATGGTCGTCCTGGTCAATGAGAATACCTATAGCGATGGAGAAGCATTTGCAGATGGATTTAGAAGATTGGGTATGGGCGTTACGATAGGTACAAGGACTTGGGGAGGAGAGATCTGGCTCAACAGCGCTAATCGCCTTAGTGACAATGGCCTTGCTCGCGCTCCGATGAATGGCGTTTATGCAGAAGGCGAGTGGTTGATCGAAGGCCATGGCTTTGTACCAGACATAGAATTAGACAATCTCCCGCATGCTACGTTTAATGGTCAAGATGCACAATTAGATAAAGCTATTGAACACCTTCAAATGTTGATTAAAGAAGATCCGAGAGATGTTCCTGCTCCGCCTGCTTATCCTGATAAGTCGTTTAAGAATAATAAGAAGTAGAGAGAGTCGAGAGCTGAGAATCGAGATCCGAGACAGAAGTAAGGAGTCAGAGAACAGAAGTTAGACTGGATTATTTTTTGGATTTATTGTATGATTATTCATGCTTAAAGTCACTATTTGTCATATAATGTATGAAATATCATACATTATATGTGACAGTTTGAATGTTTTGAATTACATTTGTATGAGAAACCATTCATTAAGTTAATTTAACCATCATAATGACTGATATATCATACAAAAATTGGAATGTTCTAAGTGATGAAACGATAGAACAAGAGATAGGTCACTATATAAAGAAGGTAAGGCAGCAACAAAATAAGACCCAGGCGTATATCGCAAAAGCAGCTAAGATCAGTCGATCTACATTAAGTTTATTGGAACGTGGCGAATCGGGAAGTCTTAAAACCTTGATACAGGTGCTAAGAGTATTAGATAAGCTACAGCCTTTAGAGGTATTTCGGTATGAGGAAGTGTTAAGTCCGTTAGCCTTAGCAAAGGTGCAACGCAAATCCAAAGTAAGAATTAGACCTTCCAAATCAAAAAAGGATCTGTCGAATAAGAAAGAATCTACCTGGTAATGATAACAACAGCATACGTAAAGGTTTGGGGAGAACTAGTAGGGGCCGTAGCTTGGGATGATAGGCTACAATTGGCAAGCTTTGAGTACGATCCATCATTTATTGAGAAAGACTGGGACTTATCACCTCTCAAAATGCCCATAAGTGCAGGAGCCAATATTTATAATTTTCCGGAGCTTCGTACAGGCCGAGGAAATACTTACGACACATTTAAAGGACTACCAGGGCTATTAGCAGACATGCTCCCTGACAAGTATGGGAATCAGCTGATCGATGTTTGGTTAGCGCAACAAGGGCGACCAGTGGATTCTATGAATCCTGTAGAAAAGTTATGTTTTATAGGATCAAGGGGCATGGGGGCTATAGAATTTGAGCCAACTCAAATAGTAAGTAAGAAAACCGCATACAAAATAGAGATGGATACGCTTGTCGATATGTCGAGACAGATGCTGCAAAAACGAGATGACTTCACCACTGACTTAAGCAAAGATGAAGAACAAGCCATGTTAGATATTCTAAAAATTGGTACATCAGCAGGAGGCGCAAGGCCTAAGGCGGTGATAGCTTATAATGAAAAAACAGGAGAAGTAAGATCTGGCCAAGTCAATGCTCCCAAGGGATTTGAACATTGGCTGATCAAATTGGATGGTGTAGGTGATGCTCAATTTGGTACTTCCTTAGGTTATGGCAGAATCGAAATGGCCTACTATCTAATGGCTATTGATTGTGGTATCGATATGATGGAAAGCAAATTGTTAGAAGAAAATGAGCGTGCGCATTTTATGACCAAACGGTATGACCGAGAAGGAAGCCAAACTAGGCATCACGTACAAACCTGGTGCGCTATGAGTCATTATGATTTCAACGACATGAATAGCTACAGCTATGAGCAATTGTTCCAGACTATGAGGGCGTTGAGATTAGACTATCAAGAAGCAGAACAAATGTTTAGACGCATGGTCTTTAATGTGTTGGCAAGAAATTGTGACGATCACACAAAGAATTTTTCATTTAGAATGAAGCAAGGTGAAGATTGGACACTAACACCTGCCTATGATATTTGTTATGCTTACGATCCTAAGAGTGTCTGGGTAAGCCAACATGCGTTGAGTCTTAATGGTAAGCGTAAAGGCCAAACCAAGGATGATTTTTTGAGCATTGCTAAGTCAATGAACATAAAAAAGGCGAACAGCATTATCCAACAGATTTTTGACAAGATACTGAATTGGAAAAAATATGCTGATGAGGTTGCTGTAGATAAGACAAAGCGAGCCGCTATTGCAAAAACATTTATTAAGCTCTAAATGAAATAAATGGGGATACAGATAAGTCTCCCTAAAGACATTACTAATTCCTCTCCTTATATCTTTTCATAGCCCGCGGATTCTTATAAAGTATCTCTTGATTACTCATCAACCTCTGATGAATATGATAAGTAACATCCATCCATTCAGGTTCCTCTAACCACAGAGGAGAGATAAGCTTCGCTTCCCATTGTCGCATTGTATTTCTGATGGCTGCTACTTCGGCTGGGTGTTGATTAGAAACGTCTGTTGTTTCGCCGAGGTCATTTTCTAAATTATAAAATCTGCCTCCAAAGCCTTTGAGTGATATCAGTTTGTGATTGCCATATCTGGCGGCGCTTTCATCGAGCTTTCGCCAGAATAGTGCTTTATGTGGAGGGCCTGGCTTTTCGTTTTTTAGAATTGGAATTAGATCGACACCATCGAGATGAGGCATGATAGAAAGAGATTGCCCAGATGCAGCAACACTTGTAGCATATATGTCAAGTGACGAAGTTAATCCTTCATACCGTGTTCCACCTTTGATCTCCTTCGGCCAACTTACTATGAAAGGAACCCGATGTCCTCCTTCGTATTTGTTGCCCTTGTATCCTTTTAAAGGTCCATTAGTTGAATCATTATTGCCGGCGCCACCATTGTCACTTAGAAAAAAGATGAGCGTGTTGTCAAGCAGGTTAAGACCGCTCAGTTTACTTCTGAGCTTTCCGATGTTCTCATCAAGAGACCATGTCATCGCTGCCAGTTCTTTTCTTGGATGATCTTTGTACTTTTCTAAATGTTCTTCTTTTGCATGCATAGGTGTATGGACTGCATTGTAAGAAATATACATAAAGAAAGGCTTGTCTTTATTCTCTTCTACATATCGGACTGAAGCGTCTCCAAGCACATCTGTCATATATCCAACAAAGACCACGCGCTCTCCATTGTGTTGCAACATTCTATTTTTGCTGGGCCGCTCTAATGGAAAGTAAGATCTACTTCCTGCTAAGAATCCATAGAATTCATCGAAACCTCTATTGTTGGGATGATCACTTTCTGTCCCACCTAAGTGCCATTTGCCCAGAGCGATCGTTTTATAATCTTGAGCTTTCAGAGCGCTCCCTAAAGTAACCACATCATCGGCCAGTCCGATATCTCCTGACTGTGCATCACCAGTACCATTTGCCTCAAAACCAAACCGCTGTTGATACATCCCCGACATCAGCCCAGCTCTTGAAGGAGCACAGACAGAAGCCGACACATGCGCATCAGTGAAGATGATGCCATCATTGGCTAAAGCATCTATATGAGGCGTCTCCAGATCTTTGCTGCCCATAAAACCGAAGTCTGCATATCCAGCATCATCGAGAAGGATGACTATGATATTAGGTTTTGAGTCATGATTGGTCTTGCTTGTATCTGAGGGAGGATTCATCTGCTGACTGCATGATGTAAAGCAGTAGAGTAGAGTGATTGTGAAGTATTTCATGTTTGGAAGATAAGGATGATTCTCATTCCTTATAGATTTTTGAATGTCTTC
>CALHUZ010000512.1 GCA_938039305.1 uncultured Saprospiraceae bacterium | reverse complement strand
TTTGTAAATGCAGAACTAAGTGATACGAAGTGGCTCTCTATGCGCAAAAACGCCTCGGCGAGATTGAAGAATGTTGACTTGAGTGGAAGAGATCAATTAATATTAAGATATAGAGTTAGAGTAGATGGTGGAACATTAAACATAAGTAAAGATCATTTTGATGGCGATATCATAGGAAGTCTTAATATAGTAAAACCCCATGCTAATGGATGGACAGAAACTATAATTGATATCATACCAACTGAAGGCGTATATGACATCTTCTTCACCTATGATAATGATAACTTAGAAGATCCTGACCAAAATGGAATCACTTTTGATTGGTTCTACTTTGCTCAGAAATTCCCTGAAGGAAATATCGAATCGGATGATTATAAAAAGCACTTCTGGGATTTACTCCAAGCAGATGTCAAAGGCACACCAATCATGGTTGAAAATCCTGAACATCTAAAAAGAACAACTCATCTGTTTGAGAAAGGCAGTTGGCAATCTCCTGGTCAAGTGGTTAATCCTGGCACTCCTGAGGTTCTAAATGAATTTCCAGATGACGCTCCTTACAACAGATTAGGCCTCGCCAAATGGATGACAGATCCTGACCACCCATTGACCAGTCGCACTATTGTAAATAGAGTATGGGAACAAATATTTGGAATGGGCTTAGTTGAGACTTTAGAGGACATGGGATCTCAAAGCTCTCATCCAAGTAATCAAGAATTACTGGATTATTTAGCTTGGCAATTAATGCATGAATATGACTGGAGTTTAAAAAAGTTAATCAAAGAGATTGTCATGAGCGATACTTACAGACAATCTTCTAATACTACTCAAGAACATCTTTCTATGGATCCGAACAACATCTTTCTTGCTCGAATGAACAGAGTAAGATTAAGTGGCGAGCACATCAGAGATCAAGCGCTTGCTATAAGTGGTGCGATAACAGACAAGATGTATGGGGCACCAGTCATGCCTTTCCAACCAGAAGGAATCTGGTCATCACCCTATGATGGCAACAAATGGAAACAAAGCGAAGGCGAAGATCAATATCGTAGAGCAGTCTATACTTTTTGGAAACGAACGAGTCCCTACCCTGCTTTAATGACATTTGATGGAGCTGGAAGAGAGTCTTGTAGTTCGCGTAGAATTAGAACCAACACACCTCTTCAAGCACTCAACACAATGAACGATCCAGTCTACATGGATCTATCTAAAAAGTTAACTTAGCGAGTATGGAGTGATAATTCTAAGGCCATGATTAAGCAAGCATATCAATTAGCCATGTATACTGATATATCAGATGAGAAATTGGAGATACTAAATACACTATACAATGAGTCTCTCAATTCTTATAAGCAGCATTCCAAATTAACCAGAGAAATCACAGAAGGTGTCCGAACGAAAAAACCAGAATCTTTCGCAGCTATGGTCATTGTTTCCAATGCTATCTTTAACTTAGATGAAGTCGTAAACAAAACATAAATTAACAATTGTAGATGTCCAAGAATACAGACCGTATCAAACTTGAAGCTATCCAAAGAACACTTGGAAAGGATACGCGGCGTCAGTTTCTAAAAAACTGTACACTTGGACTGGGTGGATTAGCCATCAACTCTATGCTGGGAAGTTGTAGTCCTCAGCAACCATCAATCGCTAATAATGAAATAGCTAATCACCTACTAAAAAATGTGGGACACTTTGCTCCAAAAGCCAAGTCAGTTATCTATCTGCACATGGCTGGAGCGCCATCACAATTAGAACTATTTGACTACAAGCCAGAGCTGGCAAAACTGGATGGTCAAGAATGCCCTCCTTCACTTTTAGAAGGAAAGAAATTTGCCTTCATCAGAGGAGTTCCTAAAATGCTTGGACCTCAGGCCAAATTTGCAAAGCATGGTGAAAGCAAAACATGGCTGAGTGACTTCATCCCCCATCATCGAGACATCATCGATGACATCACACTCTTAAAAGGAGTTACTACTGATCAGTTTAATCACGCCCCTGCTCAACTATTGATGCAGACAGGTGGTGCAAGATTAGGAAGACCCAGTATGGGATCTTGGGTTACTTATGGCTTAGGATCAATGAATGAGAATCTACCTTCCTTTGTTGTCTTAGTTTCTGGAGGCAATAATCCAAGTGCAGGGAAGAGTATCTGGGGAAGTGGCTTTTTGCCATCTGTATACCAAGGTGTACAATGCCGTTCGAAAGGCGATCCAATTCTATACTTACAAGATCCCAAAGGCGTCAGCCGAGATATTAAAAAACTGAGTATCGATGCCATTAATAAAGTCAACGAACAAGAATACAACGCTTACGGTGATCCAGAAACCTTAAGTAGAATCGCTCAGTATGAGTTAGCATACAAAATGCAAATCTCTGTTCCTGAAGTCATGGACATAAGTAAAGAGCCTAAATACATTCATGAATTATACGGCACAAGTCCTGGCAAAGAATCATTTGCGAACAACGCACTCTTAGCTCGTAAACTTGTAGAGAATGGAGTTCGCTTTGTACAACTTTATGATTGGGGTTGGGATGCGCATGGTACTGATGAGTCAACAGCACTTGACATAGGATTTAAAAACAAGTGCAAAGAAGTTGACCAGCCTGTAGCAGCACT
>CALHUZ010000511.1 GCA_938039305.1 uncultured Saprospiraceae bacterium | reverse complement strand
CGAGGAACTGGAAAAGATCCAGAAGGTAGTTTGAATGAACCGATTACAATCGGAGAGGTGACTATAAATCCAGGTGATATAATTGTTGGTGATAGAGATGGGGTAGTGGTGGTGCCTAAAGAGTCTATTGAAGAGACTATTGAAAAGTCAGAAGCAAGAGAGCAGAAAGAAGCGCGTACACGGGCAAGATTGAATGCAGGAGAAACCTCTTTGCAGATATATGGCTGGGATAAGAAGTTTGGATATTAAGGATGATCGATTACAAATTGATAATAGAAATTGCTTCGGCCGTATTAATACTTGCAGGGTTCGAGTTTTTTAATCGTAGAAGTATAAAGGCTTTCTACATCATGGCGGTGGGGCAGTTTTTAGCGATGATCATTTGTGGTATTGCAGATCTATGGTTTTTGGCAATTATGCACTTTGTTAATTTTTTAATGCAAATAAGAGGTTGGCTAAAATGGAAGAGAGATCTAAATCAAGTTCACATAGAAGCTTAATAAAAGAAAGGTGTTTGTCTAATTAAAGGGAGGTGGTTAGATAAGTACATTTAAACAAAAAAAATATGGCATTAGGTAATTCAACGAATCTTCCTTTGTGGCGCAGTAAATACATCCTTTGGGGCTTTTTATTATTGCCTGGATTGATGATGTTATTTTCTTGGGTGACTGAGCGTATGGAGTATAATATGTTAATGCATTCTTCTGGAGAGTTTTGTGGAAGGTTCTTAATGTTTTCTCTTATTGCAACTCCTTTAATCATGTTGTTCCCCAAATTCAGATTCCCCAAATGGCTGAATAGGAATAAGCGTTATTTTGGATTAGCTGCATTTGGCTATTGTGTTTTGCACCTTATTGCCTATCTTATAGAAGTGCCTTCCAGTGAAGTCTTGTCTGAGTTTTTTCAACTTGGACTTTTAACAGGCTGGATAGCTTTTTTTATTTGGATACCAATGGCGATTACAAGCACAGATAATTGGGTCAGGAGGCTCAAAGAGACGTGGAAAAAAATACACTATTGGGGTTATCTCGCAGCAGTACTTGCTTACCTTCACTGGGCATTGGTTAATAATCACTGGGAGCCAGCAATGGTTCATGCCATTCCAGTTTTAGGGTTGCAATCTTACCGATGGATACGTGTATTGACTATCGCTAAATAAAATTGAACTCTATTAATTATGAGCGATATCAGGATTTGCCCTACTTGTGGAGGAAAGGCTAAGTATAAAGAAAAGAATGGCGATGTAAGTTATACGAAAGTAGAAGCTGATGAAGCATTTAAGAAAATAGGACAATTGAAAAAGGCTTTAGCTAAATACAAAGAAAAGTCCGAAGATTTGGAGGTGGAGTTGAAAGAACTAAAGGGGTTTCTTGAAAAGTAGATTTGCTTGAATGATTAGCCTCAAGGGCAAATGAATTAGAAAACATTAGAAGATTGAAAGAACTAAAAATAGCGATATTAGGACTTGGAGAGGCAGGAAGTCATTTTGCAAATGATCTGGCCCAATCGGGTATTTCGGTTTCAGGATGGGATCCAGAATTGACTAAACAATTAGATGAGAAAGTAATCTTTGCCAACAGCAATTCTGATGCAGTTAAGGACGCTGATATTATTTTTAGTACTAACCTTACTTCGGTATCTGTTGAAGTTGCCAAAGAGGTGTTAAGCTGCATCAAGCCTAATGCCTTTTACTGTGAGATGAATACTTCTGCACCTAATGTGAAGCAAAAAATCCAAGGTATTCTGCAACAGACAAGTTGTCGTATGATTGATTTGGCCATCATGGCGCCTGTTCCGCCTACAGGAATTAAAACACCAATGTTAGCTTCTGGAAAACATGCGACAGCATTTATCGAGCAGGTTAAGGGTGTATTAGAAGTTGAGTACTTAGAAGGGAAGGTAGGTGATGCAGCTCAACACAAGTTGCTGCGATCTATAGTTTATAAAGGATTCGCAGCAGTGATTAGTGAGGCAGTAGCCGCTGGACAGAAGCTCGGTTTAGAAGGTCATATACGTAGTCAGATTCATTCCATCATTGGTGAGAATGATGCTTTGATTGATCGATTTGTAGAAGGGAGTAAGAAGCACGCGACCAGACGGATGCATGAGATGGAAGCTGTAGTAGAGATGCTTAAAGCAAATGAATTAAAGAGTACTATTTCTGCAGCGACAGTTGAACATCTTCGCGACTTACAATCGGATAAGTCCAGTGGTAGTCAAATGCCAACAGATCTTTCAGAACTTCGAAAAGCATTTGCTGATATACCCGGTACATATGTCATGACACCTGAGCACTCAACTATGGGCTATCATCTGAACATGTTTTGCATGTCTTTGAATCAAGATAAAAACCGAGAAGAATTTAGAAAAGACGAACGTGCTTACGTGGATAAATATGATATGACCGAAGAGCAAAAGCAAGCAGTCCTCAATCGAGGATGGTTGGAGTTGCTTCGGTTAGGAGGGAATATATACTACACTTTCAAAATTGCAATTTTCGATAGAAAGTCTATGCAGCATGTTGGAGGTAAAATGTCTGGCTTAACGGAAAGTGAATTTCAAGAAATGATGTTGTCTGGTGGGCGCTCTATTATAGGAAACCGCAGTAAGCAAGACAGACATTCTTAAAAGATATTTTTATGGCGAAGATAGTAGGAGGTATAGGATGTTCACATGTTCCAGCAGTTGGAGCAGCAAGTGATCATAATAAAACACAATCTGGATATTGGCAACCACTTTTTGATGCTCTTCCTGCAGCTCGCAAGTGGATTGATGACCTTGCACCTGATGTAATCGTTTTGGTTTATAACGATCATGCCTCTGCTTTTTCGATGCAGTTGATACCTACATTTGCCATAGGGACGGCACCCGTTTTTAAACCCGCCGATGAAGGATACGGGCCAAGAGAAATTCCAGATGTATATGGTCATCCCGCTTTGGCATGGCATATCATAGAGTCTTGTATCTATGACGAGTTTGATCTGACGATTGCGAATGAGATGGATGTGGATCATGGTTGTACAGTTCCATTGACCGTTTTCTTTGCAGAGCCAGAAGCATGGCCCGTTAAGGTCATCCCTTTGTGTGTCAATGTGATACAGTATCCTCCACCCACGGCTAATCGTTGCTTCAAGTTAGGCCAGGCCATCCGCAAGGCAGTAGAGAGCTTTCCAGAAGACCTAAGGGTTGTTGTGGCAGGGACAGGTGGGATGTCCCATCAATTGCAAGGAGAGCGAGCAGGTGTGGTCAATACAGAGTTTGATATTAACTATCTCAATAACCTGAGTGGCAATAATGACATTAATCGATACATGTCGCATGTAGAATATATTCGAGAAGCAGGTTCAGAAGGAATTGAAATGGTGATGTGGCAAATCATGCGGGGCGCCATGGAAGATAAGATTGTTGAAAAATTTAGAAAGTATCATGTCGCTTCTTCCAATACTGCATTTGGAATTATCTGCTTTGAAAATGCTTAATTAACAATACATGAGAACACAAGTTGGAATTATAGGAGCGGGGCCTGCTGGTTTACTATTGGCAAGAATACTTCACAATAACGGTATCAGTTCTGTTATTTTGGAAAATAGAAATGAGAAGTACCTGAGACAGCGGCTCCGAGCTGGAGTGCAAGAGCAGGGTACTGTTGAAACCTTTATAGC
>CALHUZ010000510.1 GCA_938039305.1 uncultured Saprospiraceae bacterium | reverse complement strand
GAAAAAGTATCAGTGGCTTCGACATCGCCTATGATAAGCGCAGAGTGATATTCATGAGGCGGTATGACCAGGCATTCGCCAGCGTGCACATCTACGACCTTCGCTTGATCTTCACCCAGCCAAAACCTAATAGTACCTTTTGTGACTTGAGTG
Source organism: uncultured Saprospiraceae bacterium (assembly GCA_938039305.1). Classification (GTDB taxonomy): domain Bacteria; phylum Bacteroidota; class Bacteroidia; order Chitinophagales; family Saprospiraceae; genus JAJRXG01. The sequence continues at coordinate 9,620 of CALHUZ010000510.1, read as the reverse complement.
ATCTGCTCATTGTGATGTTCATGCTTGGGCACCTCAAAACCATCTTTGAAGGTCATCTTCACAATCATGATGTGCTCCCCATGGATGATCTGTCTGATCATCTCAGGAGTCACTTCTTCATGCGGGACATCTGCCCATTTTATCTTTTGACTCATAAATTTAAACTTCTAATTATCTTAGTCTGCTTGACGACTCTCATTCTAAAAATCATCTAAAACATCTAGTTTCTTCTCCATTCCTAATTCTCCATGATTCGCAATTTCTAAATCCGAATGATAGGTGCGTGATCCCAAATAGAAAAAGATAGATGACAAGATTCCTGTAAAAATAGTAATACAGAAAGCATATCTCAAACTAAGGTTGCCATAAGTTGGTTCAAGGAAATCACTTAATAATCCTATCGCTAAAGGACCTATACCTAAGCCAATTAGATTAAGGATGAAGAAGAAAATCGAAGATGTAAAAGCCCGCATTTTCGCATTGACTAAACTATGACAAACGGCAATCGAGGGACCTAAATAGAAGGCTGTAAAGGTACTTGTGAAGAATACCATGCCCATGGCTAACTCTCCATTTCCTGTAAAGAAGAGGATTAATGAAGGAATGGTATTAAGCAAACCACCGAGCAAAGCAATCCACATATACCATCTTTTATCTTCCTGACGATCAGCGAAATATCCGCCAAAGAAGGTGCCAAGCATCCCTCCAAGACCCATAGCTAAACCTAAGACGATGCCTGCAGTTGCAATATCTACTTCGTGTACTCTAATTAGAAATGAGGGTAAAAAATTGCCTACACCATATGTACCAAAGGCATTGAAACCACTTCCCAGGGCTACGAACCAGAATGTCTTCTTACTCAGTAGATTAGAAATCACAGTTCGCAATGGCGGCGTTTCTACTACTTCACCTGATGGGTCTGACTGTCCTTTGATAGGTTCTTTTATAACGAAGTATATGACCAATGCAAAGAGTACCCCTGGAATTCCAATACTGTAAAATGCCATCCGCCAGCCATAATTCTTGGCAATCACACCACCAATGACATAGCCCAGAAGGATACCAAAATAGATACCTGTAGAGTATATCGACAATGCCGTAGCACGCTTCTTGGGTGGAAAGTAATCCGATATAATAGCGTGAGCAGGAGGGCTGGCTCCAGCTTCACCAATTCCAACACCCACACGAGCTAAGAACAACTGAAAGAAGCTGGTGACACTACCTGAAATAGCAGTCATCCCAGACCAAGCAGCCAAACTGAAAGCCACGATGTTTTTCCTATTGCTATTATCAGCAAACCGAGCAATCGGGATACCTAAAATAACATATAGGGCTGCGAATGCGAGTCCAGTTAATAACCCTAACTGAGTATCGGTAAGACCAAGTTCTGCTTTGATGGGTTCTGATAGAATAACTAAGATCTGACGATCTATAAAATTAAAGGTGTAAACAAGTGTCAATAATCCAAGAACAAGCCACTTATAGTTACCTGTCGTATCTACTCTTTCTCCACTCATATCAACAATTGCATAGTTAGTTAATCAGTACGACGAGTAATATAGCAAATAAGGTGGGGAATGCGGAAATGGTTTATTGGCCAATCAAGAGAGAAGGATAAATGGGATAGAGTGAAATGAATGCTAATCTCCGTCTTTAGTTTCTAAAGATATCTACCTCCGCAACTTACTTAACTCTTTATCTACGTCCCCTCTATAACTGATACCTATGGGCAGCTTCTGGTCTCCGATTTCAATTTCTGATTGACTATAAGACTTGATTTTTTCTGTTGCTATCGCAAAAGATCTATGAATTCTTAGAAACTTAGTCGCAGGAAGCAACTTCATCGTAGTGCCTAAGTTCCCTTTCACAACTAAATCATCAGAGACAGTATGTATCCTGACATAATCCTTTAGGCTTTCTATATAGAGTATATCACCCAAGAAGACTTTGTGATGGGTTCGATTGACATTGAAGAATATATGATCAACATTCTCTTGAGCAATAATTGGGGCAGGATCGCTACCAAGTGTCTCAATACTTCGATGCTTGTATCTATCGACAGCTTTTAGAAATCGATCAAAGGAAATAGGCTTTAGCAAATAATCTATAATGTCAAGATCATAACCATCCAACGCATACTCTCGATATGCAGTAGTCAAAATAACCGAAGGGGGATGCTTAAGCGCTTTTATAAAATCAATACCATTGAGTACAGGCATGCGTATGTCCAAAAACATAAGATCCACTTCCGTAGTCTTTAACAGATCAAAAGCTTTAACAGCACTTTGACTTGTACCAACTACTGTAAGCTGATCTATCATACTTGCATACTTCTCTAACAACACCAAGGCTGGTGGCTCGTCATCTACGATAAGGCATCTTATTGGATTCATGCAGCAGTATTTATGGATAATGAAAGAGTAAATGTATCAGGTGTCTCATCAATATTAAGTTGATGCTTCTTCGGATATATGAGATCAAGTTGTCGTCGAATATTAGAAAGTCCTATACCAGATTTATAAGCATCATTAATCTCTCCTTTGTAACTTGTCTTGGTATTCCAAACAGTGCAATTGATCACGTCACTATGGGCGGAAATATCGATATCAATTTTTGGATTATTAATATCCCCACTTGCTCCATGTTTGAATGCATTCTCAATAATAGATAGCAAAATGAGCGGTGAAATAGGTAAATCAAGATTGCCTTTTGCTTGATACTTCACTTCAAGTCTTTCTCCATATCTGATTTCCTCAAGCGCGAGGTAGTTCTCGATGGTATCCACTTCTGCTTGCAGACTTACATCACCTCCTTCACTTCTATCAAAGACATATTCAAGAATACCTGTAAGTCTTGTCAACATATCACTGGCTTTAGGTGACTCGGTGACTACAAATGAATATAAATTATTGAGGGTATTAAATAAAAAATGAGGATTGATCTGAGCCTTTAAAAACTTTAACTCTGTCGAGAGTTTTTCTTTTTCTAAAAGACGGATGTGTCTTTGATGCTGTATTCTATCATGCTGAAACTCCCATACAATCAACAACATAGCAGGCGAATAGAACCTCAATGTTCTAACTAAGAATTCTCCAAAATAAGTAAACGGCTTTGATCGAATCAATTCAACATGAGGCTCAATCAGCGATATTCGTATGCCCCAATAAAAACTATAACAGAATAGCATAGATACCATCAAACTGATCAAGAACAACCACTTATGTCCTTTCTTATACAGACGAGGAATCTGTAAATATCGGAGACAGTAGTAAGCGATCATAAACATTACTACATTAAGAGTATGAATACTTACCAAAAGAAGGATATCCTCAACCGAACTTGTTAGAAATGAAAACAATAAATAGAAAATCAACCAAAGCAAAGCATGCTTCAAGATTGAGTTTGCAGAACCATCATACTTTAATATCCAATCCTTCATAGAACAGGTTCTAAGGTGACCAAAGTTCTTATAGCATCCATGTCAACTTGTTGGATCAACTCATGCTTATCAGGATAAGTCAACTCTAACTGTCGACGAATCTGAGATAGTCCATTTGTCAAATGAACCTCACTCCCCCCTTTTCCAATAACGATATCACAAATTATCTTTTCACTCTTTCCATTTATCGATATATGAACCTTTAAATCATCTGCACTTTCAATAACACTCTCCTTAAGGGCCGATTCAACAACCGATAACAATACCAATGGTGATATGGGCACTTGAAGGTCACCGGCGACTTCAATGTCAATCTGAATATCATCACCCAATCGTAGTTTTTCTAATTCTAAAAACCCTTTGATAACATCGACTTCCTCTTGAAGCTTCAAGTGCTGACTTTGGCTTCTATAAAGCACATAATCCAAGACTTCGGAAAGTCGTAAAATCATATCTGGAGCTTTAGGAGAATGTTCGTCTATTTTGGTCTTTAGATTACGCAGTGTATTGAACAAGAACTGCGGGTTAAGCTGCGCTTTTAGATAGTTTAGTTCATTGGCGATGCTCTCTTTTTCTAAGCGATGCAATCTTTTTTCTTCTGACTGTCGCTGATCATAAGACTCCCATGCCAACAGGATCAACCCAGGCACGAACATTTGAACACCCTCAAGTACAAAACGACCAAATGAATCAGGCAAAGTAGATTCGTGCAATTCCACAAAGCCAGATAATAACATCATCACCTTCGTCCAGATGAAGAGTACAATAATCGTCCAAGCAATCACGGACAATCCAAATAGACCAAACTTACGATGATCAAAAAACCGAGGGATCAAGACAAAAGTCAGCATATAATAAAGGGATGCATAGGCGGACACTTGGAATATATTGATAATCCAATCAGTCAGACACTGAAAGCCAGCAGACTTCATAAAGGTCCAGAGTACATAGACCACTATCCAAAAGATGATATGCTTCGAAGATCGATTCACTCTTATAAAGGTAGCTCTATAATACAATGTATAAGCTCCTCTATCGCTGAATGTGCCGTAAGTGTATAAGAACAATTCCTAAAACAAGCTGTACGAGAAAAAATGAATCACTTCGCGATTATTAAGTCATTCATATACAGTTGTATGATCTACTTATAACTTCCTAAAAAAGGGATTAAGACGCCTATATCTTGGATACAAATCAAGCACATGAAGTCATTGACCTTTAGCAAGAGTTTACTTTTAACAAGTTTTCTATTTGCCACAGCTTTGATGAGTAGCATTAAAGCTTCTGCAGCAACTGATCCGATACTTATCCCTTACTCAGATCACAACTTACGCAGCGAAAGGATATCTATAGACGGTAAGCTTTCAGAAGCAGTATGGCAGCAACAGGAAGTACACACCGGATTTTACAATCACTTTCCTCTGGATCAAGGACTAAGTGAGAATCAGACTGAAGTAAGGATATTTCACGACAGTGTCAACCTTTATATCGGCGCCATCTACCACGATACAGAAGCTCGCAACAATATCAGCTCCTTGAAGCGAGACAATTACGATGATGGAGTGTTCTTGAGCGACTGCTTTGGCGTTATACTTGATCCCTATAATAATGGTGACAATGGATATCTATTTGCCGTGAATGCAAGAGGTGTACAATTTGACGCCCTTATAGGAAATACAAATAATATCGATGATAGCTGGAATACCATCTGGCAAAGCAATACTGAGATCTCAACAAAAGATAAATACTATGAAATAGCCATCCCTCTTGATGCAATCAACTTTGATGAAGGTAATAGTACTTGGGGAGTACAATTTTTCATCAATGACACAAAGATTAATCTCTTCACAACTTTAGAACAAAGCCCTCGCAATTTTGAAGAATATGATCTTCGATATACAAAGGAGATGAAATTAGAAAACTTACCAAGTAAGGTCTCTAACAAGTATTCTGTCATTCCTTCTATCACTTACAATAATAATAAGGACGTCACGACTGGTATAACCAATGACAAACTTCAAGTTAGTCTGGATGGGCAATACAACATCACTCCTTCCCTTCGATTAGATATGACCCTCAACCCAGACTTCTCTCAAGTGGAAGTGGATCAACAAGTCACTAACCTAAGTCGATTCGCTATCAACTTTCCTGAAAGGAGGAAATTCTTTTTAGAAAATAGCGACCTCTTTAGCAGCCTTGGAACTTACGAAGTAGATCCCTTTAATAGTCGTAGCATAGGCTCTAATTCTGAAATCTCTTTTGGAACGAAACTTTCAGGAAATCTAAGTTCAAAGACCCGGCTAGGCATCATGCATACTCAGACAAAAGATGATGCAGAGTTCAATGGTCAAGCGTACTCCATAGCATCAGTCAGACACAACTTCTCTCAACAAGTCACCTCCAGTACCTACTTAGTCAATACACAACAAGGCAACCATTTCAACCGAGTCGGCGGAGCTAACCTAAATTATAGATCGCCAGACAACAAATGGATCGGTATCATGGATTATGGTAAGGCATTCACGAAGGGCATCAGCGGCAATAACAACTTTTTTAATGGGCAGTTATTTTATAATACACCCAAGTTAACGTGGGAGATAGAATATCAAAAAGTTCAGGAAAACTATATAGCTGAGACTGGTTTTATCCCGCAACAATTTAACTACGACGCGGAGACAGATCAAACTATTAGAGAAGGGTTCAGCATCTTGGAGGCTGGCTTTCAGATCAAGCACTTTCCCAAGGAATCAAAACATGTAGATTGGATCAGGAGATTTTGGGTATCTACAGAGACAGTATTTAATCAAGATAATTCTCTCAGATCAAGTTCTATCTTTTGGAGTCCATTTGCCATCAGATTCAAAAACAGAAGTTATGTATATGTCTCATCTCTTATCTCTATAGACAATCTAGATTATAGTTTTGACTTCCTTCAAAATGGAAACCTTATCACTCCCGGAAAGTATACACAAACATTTGGGCGCATAGGCTATTGGACACCGACTAATAAAAAGCTGTACATGAATGTGAAGCTTGAGTACGGACAGTTTTATTCAGGCACCAGATTTAATCCCGAGATCCGCATGTCGTACCGAATGCTACCTACAGCAGTAATCTCAGCCTCTTATTTCATCAATGCAATCGACCTTAATGAATTAGGTCAGCGAACCTTTCATCTTGGAAGATTAACATCAGAGATTTACTTCAGCAATAGACTCAACTGGACCACTTATTTTCAATATAATACCCAACGGGATAACTTTAATGTTAATAGTCGTATCCAGTGGGAATACAAACCTTTGAGTTATGTCTATGTCGTTTTCACAAATAACTACAACAACGACTTCTTGTCCAAAAACTGGGGCGTTAGTCTAAAAGCCAATATGAGGCTCGATTTTTAAAATAACTTTGACAATACCACTATCACATCTTAAACATCACAATTATGAAATACTTCATCCTCACTTTACTCTTCACATGCTGCTTAGCTTCTCTGACCATTCATGCTCAAACCACTGCTTCGACTGACTTAGCAGACAACCAAGTCGCTATCGAAGCGACGATTCAGAATTACTTCGATGGTTGGTTGACTGGAGACACGACGCTCATCGGCAGTGCGATGCACTCAACTTGTCATCTTAAGTTCATAAGAGATGGAAAGGCTGATGTCAGAAGCAGAACTCAATACTTGAGTAACTTTAAGCCAAGACCAAGGTTAGAAAATGCTGAAGGTAGAATCATAGACATCGATATAACTCGAAACGCAGCTTCTGCAAAAATAGAGTTGGAGATTCCTAATCGATTATTTACTGACTACTTCAACTTGCTTAAAGTTGGTGATCGTTGGTATATCACAGATAAAGTGTCTACTAATATTACAAAAGAGTAATCCTGCATGATCAAAGAACCTATTCTCAAAAAAGCAAAAGGGATAGACAAGTGATGTCTATCCCTTTTGCTTTTTTTTGGCTTTGCTATTAACTCGTATTTAATATAGATAAAGAGTAAATCATAGATAATTCTGAAATACAAAACCATCAACAATCAAAACAGGCGAAAGATAAATTGCCTTCTTTGTAACCCGAGATCAAGAACTGGTGTCTAATAAGCAGAGACACACAAATTAATGATATGAATATAATAGTAGACCCAGGGGCGCTTATGACTATAATAGCTATAGTCGCGGGCATAACCATCTTTTCCTTTATAAGAAGCAGGCACATAGAGCGTATGCTTCAACTACAACTGGGGATTCCTATTGATGGACCAGTCGGAGATTTTTTCACATTAAAAATGGGTCTATTATCTATTGGAATAGGCTCTGGTATATTAGCAGCATATATCCTTGAGTACATATTCTCTCGAGGCATAGATGAGTTATACCCAGCACTTATATTTCTATTTGGAGGTATAGGCCTTATAGCTTCTTTCATGATCACAAGCCGATATAAAGAAAAGATGTAAAGTCAGATGGATGACTTATACATCAAGAAGGTACTTAACGGAGACGTTGAAGCATATAGCTACTTGGTTAAGCAATATCAATCGCTTGCCATCAGGACAGCTATGGCCATAGTCAAAAATGAAAAAGACGCTCAAGATGTAGTTCAAAATAGTTTCATCCAAGCTTATACTTCATTATCCAAGTATCGTCATGAAGCGAAGTTTTCAACATGGCTTTGTAAGATTGTGATTAATAAGAGTCTCACTTTTATCAAAAGAAAGAGGCCACAAATATTAGAACCTTTAGGAATTATAGAAAATTCACTTGTCACAGAAAATGAAGCTATAGTAAAATTAGACAATGAGGATTTATCTAAAAATCTAAAGAAAGCACTCCTGATGATCCCAGCCAAAGAAGCCTTAAGTCTGCAACTATATTATTTAGAAGAATATAGCATCGATGAGATAGAACTGCTAACTGGGTTTACGAGATCTAACATTAAGGTACTGCTTCATCGCGGTCGAAAAAACCTCAATCATATTTTAAAAAATACAAACAGGATATAATGAAAGATTCAGACGAGTTCAAAACTATATTCCAGAATGCTGATATCAATTACGAAACAGGAGATATAGAACAAATAGTCTTAAATAGAATCGCCGCTCATAGAAAGCAAACCAAGCGACTACAGTTTTACAGACTCATTGGAAAAATAGGAATTGGAGTTACAGTATTCCTTTTCATAGCCTATACTATCGTTGTTGCGAACCTACAAAGCAACACTGCCTCTATCAAAAGTGGAAGCAACAACATCTATCCTTTAATAGCGTCAGCTATGGTTCTCATTACAATGGCGGTGCAACTTGAGCTCATGTCAATATCAAAAAATACTAAATCTTAATCATGAATAAATTCAGCATCAACCTTTATCTTTTATTAATCCTTTGCTTCATCACCATAAGTATGAATGGCCAAGATGACACACCTCCAATAGACATACTCGACAAATGGGAAGACATAACCAAGATGCAACCCGGCGTCAGTGTAGCTATCATAGAATCAGGGGAGATTAAGTATAAGAAGTCAGTCGGATACGCCAATCTCGAGTATCAAATCCCGCTCAATGAAAATTCTATTTTTGATATCGCATCACTAGCAAAGCAGTTTACTGGATTCGCTGTAGCAAAATTAATTGTAGAAGAAAAGCTGAGGCTAAATGATGAAGCAAGAACGTATCTTCCTGAATTAGGAATACTAGACAGTGGTATATTGATTAAGCATCTGGTATATCATACAAGTGGATTGCGAGATGTCGGGGGACTATTTGCCTTATCTAATCAAGGGGAAATTTTCTCATCTAAGGAAGCATTGGCTTTAGTGAAAGGTCAAAGGCATTTGAATTTTTCACCTGGTACAGAGTATGATTATTCAAATACCAACTATGTCCTACTTGCGGTAATAGTAGAAAAAATCACCGGTCAATCCTTTCGCGAGTGGAGTGAAGCGAACCTATTTTCTCCTTTCAAAATGAGGAGTTCGTTTGCAAACGATAACCCATATGAAATTATAAATAATCGAGCCGTGGCTTATTATTCTAAAGATTCCTCTTTTTCTTTTCAGCAGAATAATGGCATGTCTTTAATCGGCTCAAGTGCTGTCTACAGTAATCTAAATGACATGATCATCTGGGCACAAGCACTACAGAAGGAATCTTTGTTTCCGGAGGTATTTAAATTA
>CALHUZ010000509.1 GCA_938039305.1 uncultured Saprospiraceae bacterium | reverse complement strand
AACGTTGATATGTTGATTCGTTTGGCCATTTGTATTACAAAGTGAACGATCTATATTTTTGATTGGTTAATACAGATATATAACTCAGTATCCTTTTAGATTATGGTTACACTATTCTATCAAACAGAAGATCAATCTATCTTAGAAGTTAAAGAGCGATTGAAAGATCTCAGCTTAGCATATAAAGCTGAATCAAGTATTGATATGGATATACCTTATGCTACTGAAGGTGACCAACGCTTTGAAGGCATAAAAGCCATCAACGAATTCATTGACCTGCTCGCTAGTGAATCACATAAATGGTGGTATTGCGATTGTTGAGCTAATTCCTTAATTACCCCTTCTTCTTTTTCTTGTATCGGCTCTTAAAGTCTTTTGACTTTCCTTCACTTTTGCTCTTATGTTTCTTTTTACCGCCGCCACCTGAGCGATCAGATCGATCCGATCTTTCAAATTTCTTCTTGCCTTTGTATCCTCCTTTACCTCTGTCGTTACGCTCTCTTCTAAATCTTCCGCCACTGCTGCCGCCGCTACCACCACTGCGCTGTCTGACTGTATCGTTTAGGTCTCTATCGCTGTCTATGTCCAATCTTTGCAATTGGTTCAATAGGACTTTGGCAACCAACTCTTCTTTCGATAAATCTGCAAATTGCAAGTTGACTTTCTCTAAAATCTCATCATCAATCTTGCCTCCTTCATTAGTGTCCAATACGCCTTGCGCCCATTTGTCAGCTGCAAGCTGAACGATATCGGCCGCACTTGGAATTTGGAATTGTGTGAAGTCTATCCCTAATCTCCTCTCGAGTGCTTTGATCTTATACTGATCACCACCTCCTATAAAAGATATAGAAACTCCTTTCTTGCCTGCTCTTGCAGTTCTACCACTTCTGTGAGTGTAGTATTCGATCTGATCCGGCAATGTATAATGAAAGACGTGTGTCAAATCATTAACATCGATCCCTCTTGCTGCCACATCAGTTGCGATAAGTACTTGAAGGCTCTTCGACTTGAAGCGCTTCATCACCTTATCTCTTTGTGCCTGAGACATGTCTCCATGCAGTGCATCGGCTCTGTAGTTCTTGCGCATCAAGAACTCTGCGAGATTCTGCGTATCCATACGAGTACGACAGAATACCACACCTCTTATATCTGGATCACTATCCAAGATACGTATCATCGCATCTGACTTGTCTCTTGATTTTACAGAGATGTATTGATGCGTTATATTAACATTGACTTCGTTCTTTGTATTGACTTTTACTTCTATAGGCTGATCCATGAACTTCTTGACCATCCTCTTGATCTCTTGCGGCATCGTAGCAGAGAATAACCAAGTCAGTTTGTCATCTGGAGTATAAGAGAGTATTTCATCCAGCTCATCCTTGAAACCCATATTGAGCATCTCATCAGCCTCATCAAGTACTAAGTATTGTACTTCGCCTAACTTGACCGCTTTACGCTTGATCAAGTCAATTAATCTTCCTGGTGTTGCAATGATGACCTGCTGAGGTCTCTTCAATGCCTTAATCTGACCCTGGATGGGTGCACCTCCATATACGGCCAGCACATTGACCTTATCAAGGTACTTACTGAATGTATACAGTTGCTCTGCAATCTGCTGACCTAATTCTCTTGTCGGGGCAAGTACTAATGCTTGCGTAGCTTTGCTGTCAGGATCGATTCGTTCAAGTAGTGGAAGTCCAAAAGCAGCCGTCTTTCCCGTACCTGTCTGGGCCAGGCCGATGAAATCGGTATTCTTTTCTAATAACTGTGGGATGGACTCCTCTTGAATTTCTGTTGGTTTTTCAAAACCAAGCTCTTTGAGGACTTTTAAGATACTATCTGAAAGGCCTAACTTTTTAAATGATGCCAAAAACGCTGTTTTTTCAAATGAGCTGCAAAGGTAAGTTAATTATGTCAGTGCGATGTTTGATGACTAAAGATGAGAAACGTGTGCATTTTGTACCTTCTATTGCATACTTAACCAATACAAACATTAATGCTCATAATCTTTGTTCGTTATCACTTTATAAATAACTGAGAATAGACATGAAACCGCTAACTTTTGGCTTCAATAGATGTTTAGATACTGAGCTAAGTAAATATTGACGCTTAAGTTGACATATTAAATAAAATTTACTTTTATATTCATAGTAAAATATCCAATTTGACCATAAAGGCTTGTGTGAAGTTCAATTTGCTATCACATGATCCATAACTAATCGATAATGACAGATCATATAAAAAGGCAAGTAAAGACAGATCAATTTCAAGCTCCTGATTACTACAATCTTGATGGCCTGCTTACAGAAGAACATCTCATGGTTAGAGATGCAGCACGAGCCTGGGTCAAGAAAGAGGTCACTCCAGTCATCGAACACTATAGCGAAGAAGCTAAGTGCCCACTTCATCTATATAAAGGCATGGCAGAGTTAGGAGCTTTAGGCCCAAGTCTACCCGAGAAGTACGGAGGGGGCGGCATGGATGAGATCACTTATGGGCTCCTGATGCAAGAATTAGAAAGAGGAGATAGTGGTATCAGGTCTATGGCTTCTGTACAAGGCTCCCTTGTCATGTATCCGATCTATAGATTTGGATCTGAGGAACAGAAGATGAAGTACTTGCCTAAGTTAGCTTCAGCAGAGATGATCGGATGCTTTGGCCTTACTGAACCAAACTCTGGTTCAGATCCGGGAAGCATGATTACTAACATCAAAGACGATGGAGATCATGTGATCCTTAATGGCGCAAAGATGTGGATCAC
>CALHUZ010000508.1 GCA_938039305.1 uncultured Saprospiraceae bacterium | reverse complement strand
GAAAATATTGCGTATAGAGAAAATGTAATTAGTATGATTGCTCTTTTCATGTGCTATGATATTTTCGTTGATTAACTTTTATTAGAATTATCTCTCCTCTCTGAAAGTTTAATGATTCCATTATTACTAACGTGTTTGCGTTACACCTTCTTATCATATCCATCCCACCTTTTCTCTCCATTCATCATACTTGCGCTTCCTTTTTTCAAAATCAGTGGGTGGTGATTGGTTTTCTCTTTCAGCTCGACTCCTTATAACTTCTGTCTGTTCTTCAATTGTGTTCAGACCTATTGATGCTCTTCTTTGATTCACTTTGACTAAGTCGCTATATGGTTGCGGACTTAATACTCCGTCTTTGTCCCAATCAAACTGAGTTCCATAAAGCTGCGGTCTTCCTTCATACACTGCTATACGATCAGTCAAGTAAGCCAAGTCTTTTAAGCTTGCATCATCTTTGCTAACTGCAACCTCTAATAAACGTGCACACTTCTTCATAAAGTCGGGTTGCCCTATAGAATGCTGTACCACTAACCAAGCTGCTTCGCTGGCCTCTTTACCCACTTTGCTAATCGTTGGATAGCCGATTGAGTCAATTATCTCATTTAAGGCCTTGGCATTGCTATGATGCAGTTGCTCCATTTCTTCGTTATAGCCTTCTCCAAGTTTTCCTTCTTGAATAAGTCTATCTCGAAGTTCGAGGTCTGCATTCATTAAACCGACTATTGCTTCAGCTATATGTTTGTAGCCCATACCCGTTGATCATAGTTTCTTTTCAAAAAGTGAATTGCATTAACCAAAATGAGAATTAGTATAATATGACTTGGCGAGGCGAATACCAAAATTTTCACCTCATATTATCCCAGCCGAACGAAATATTCATACTTTAACTATCAAATTACTTTATGAGTATCAGTCGCAGAAATTTCGCTAAAATGTTACCGCTTGGGGCACTTATTCCTCAGCAAGTATTTAGCAACTTAGTTGGAGGAGATGCTAATCATTTGGCGTCAGCCTCATTATACTCAAAGATTGATGAGCTATATGATAAAGCAATCGTCATAGATGGAATCGTCATCACTCGAAACTGGGCTGAAGTTGCAGACGAGGCTCTTGCCAAATCTGGTTATACAGGCTTCAATGCTTCCTTAGATTCTGGTAGTCTCAAGAGGGCCTTAGCATCTTTGTCGGATTGGCACATGCGCATCAAGGCTAACCCGGATCGGTTTATAACCGCCACAAGTGCTAATGATTTTATCCGTGCCAAAGCAGAAGGCAAGGCAGCGGTCATGATGGGATTTCAAAACACCACTCCGCTCGAAAAGTCCATAGACAATATGGACATCCTTTATCAAGCGGGCACCCGATGGATGCAACTGACTTATAATCAACGAAATCTCGTAGGTGACGGATGTACAGAACGCACCAACGCTGGAATATCAGACTATGGGATCGAAGTGGTAGAACGGATGAATGAACTGGGCATAGTGGTTGATCTATCACACTGTGGTCAAGCGACTACAGATGATGGTATCAAATTCAGCAAAGCTCCAACGTCTATCAATCACTCGATGTGTGAGGCACTTCATAAAAATCACCCACGCGCCAAGACTGACGCGCAGATCCGAGCTATGGCCGATAAAGGCGGAGTGATCGGCATCATCTGTCTTGGCTATATGATAGGACCAAACTTGGGCACTGATACCACACTAGAGACCTATGTCGATCATATAGAACATGCAGTGAAGATCGGAGGAATAGATAGTGTAGCACTTGCCGCCGACTTTGCAGTTCAAGGATTAGAAGCGACAGGAGCAACTCGTAAGAATTGGTACGAGCCAAGATTAACTCGATTTAAACCATCCTATAAAGTGCAATGGCCGCCGTGGATTCCAGAATTGGATACACCAGATCGTTATCGCCATGTGGCACGAGTACTCGACAAGCGTGGATTCAGCACAGGAGATATTGAAAAAATACTGGGCCGTAACTGGTTGAGATTTTTTAGAGATACTTTGAAGTCTTAGGTTCCCACTTTCATTTATATCGCTTACCGCAAATGTGATTTAGAAACATAATCTAAAGATTTGTGGAAATTAGAAAATACAGAATTCAATGATGGTATCAAATTATAATAAATCAAGTGCCAAATATTTATTTTGGTTTTCGTGTATGCTGCTGCTTGCTGTACTACCTTCTTGTTCTGACACTGCCGATGCAACCTCTACGATTAATTGGGAAGCTGTGGATGATGAAGGGACATTTCTTGTTTTTCGAAGACAATCACAGATTGGTGAAGAATCCTACACGATCAAAAGCGATGGAACATCGATCCTTGTCAAATCTCTTCAAGGTGAAAATGAAAGAGGAAGAATAACTGGAGTCGACGCAGAACTACGACTTGACATGGACTTGGCGCCGCAAAGCTACTTTAGCAGACGCATCGCCAATGAGGATACTACCAATATATTCAAGATGGAGATGACTGACGGATCCGTTAGCATCTGGGAGAAGTTTTTTGATGTAGTCACCACCAAAGCTCCAAGCACATTCTATCCCTTGCACAGTAACATTCCCGCAGCCATGGAAATGATGCTATATCAGTATTGCTTCAAGAAAGGAGGATCACTCACCATACTTACCCTTCCTCGTGGCGAAGTTTCTATGGAACACAGAGGACAAGACATCGCTCAGATAGATGGGAAGGATGTAACTCTCGATCGATATGTAGTAGAAGGCATCAACTGGGGAGGGCGTACCATCTGGGTAGATTCAGATAAAAATCTAATTGCCCTCGTAAAAGCCAATACACAAATAAGAGAAATTATAAAAAAAGGATACGAAGAAGCAATGCCCATCTTCATATCTGGGCATGCCAAAGAACAAATAAATGATCTTAAAACATACACCAAAAATCTCAAAGAAGAACAATCAGATGTCATAGCTCTGGTGGGCGGTGACATCGCAACTGGATTGAGTGATGACGCGGAAGAGGACATGACATTGATAGTAAAAGGGGGCAGAATAGCAGCATTGGGTAAACGCTCATCAATTGAAATCCCAGAAGGTGCACGAGTTATCGATGTGACTGGGAAAACGCTCATGCCTGGACTATGGGATATGCATGCACATTCTAATCAAGTGCAATGGGCACCAGCATACTTAGCTGGAGGTGTCACGACCATCAGAGACAATGGAAATGAAATAGAATTTGCAACTTCATTCAGAGATGGCATTGCGAACGATGGACTACTTGGCCCAGATATACTCTTAGCAGGCATGACAGATGGTGCGGGAGCGAAAGGCAATGGCATCGTACGTGCCACCAATGCTGAGGAAGCGCGCAAAGTAGTCGAGTTGTATCACAGTCATGGTTATAAACAAATAAAAATCTATAATTCTCTAACAGCAGAAGTTGTAAAAGTACTTGCTGAAGAAGCGCATAAAAAAGGGATGACAGTAACGGGGCATATACCTACAGCAATCGGCAATGTCGTTAGTGCAGTAGAATTGGGAATGGATATGTTTAGTCATGACAGAGCGATATATTCGGCACTTTTTCCAGAAAAGACAAGAAGAGAGATTACTACTATGCTCTTGGAAAACCCAACGGCTGATCCTGTCAGAATTCAAAAAGCAATTGACTTCTTTTTAGAAAATAAAATTGTTTTAGATCCCACTTTGAACTTGATGTACATTAGAGCAATGACAGAAGGGTCCGTTATGGAATCTGTAGAGCCCTTTGCTGGCCGGGTCGCTTATGAGCTCTGGGAAGGCAAACGATTTAGAAAAGGTATGCGACCGGTAATAGCAGCGAAGAACGTCGCTAAAAACAAGTTTGGCGCAGAAATGGTCGGCAAGCTATTCAGAGCAGGAGTGCCTATAGTTGCAGGTTCTGATAACTTCGCTCCTGTCTTTGGTGTATATCTGGAGATAGAGACGTATCAGAATGATGGAGGACTGACCCCACTTCAAGCACTTCAGACAGCTACGATTATACCAGCGAGAGTGATGGGTATGGAAGACGAAACGGGCACTTTAGAAATAAACAAACAAGCGGATATCGCTATACTTGACAAGAATCCACTTGAAGATATTTCTAATGTCAGAACGGTCTCTGCAGTAATCACAAATGGAAATTACTATG
>CALHUZ010000507.1 GCA_938039305.1 uncultured Saprospiraceae bacterium | reverse complement strand
GATATCGTCTACTTGCGTTTCAATTTTTATTTCTCCTGACTCTACTTGATATGTATTGAGTAAATGGTTAGATAGCTTGTTGATGTAGGGCCTCATCTCTATCCCAGTAAGATTATCTTTTTTATAAAGATTCTGATGGATTAGAGACATAGACTGAACTCTGTTCCTTCCTTCTTGGATAGCGTCCTGTGCTTTTTGATCTTTGATTTCACGGCCTTGAATACCTAATAGGGAAGAGACTACTTGGAGATTATTTTTTACGCGATGATGAATCTCTCTTAAAAGGATATCTTTTTCTAATGCTGATTTGGAGATTATCAGGTTTTGTTTTGAGATTTTATTTTTTTGATTATACAGAAAATAACCTAATAGAGAAACAAGACCCAATCCAATTCCTAATCCACTAATCGTATACTTTTGATTGGTGATTCTTGTTTCTTTTAATTGATCTTCGAGTTCTAATGTTATTAATTTAGCCTCCTTCTTATCTAATTCGTATTTGGCATCTTTCTCTGCAAAAGCATCCAACATTTCTGCATTAAAAAGCGAATCAGAAACTACTTTTAATTTTTCGTGATATTCTAGCGATTGGGCGTAAAGCCCTTGTTTTTTGTAGCTTAAAGAGATCAGCTTGTAAATCTCTCTTACGTGTAGAACGGAGCCATAGTTCTCTCTCTCTTTTAGCTCTTCTTTTAGATAGCTGATGGCCCGATTATATTTTTTCATTTCTATAAGGGCTTCTGCAATGCTAAGTTTGCTTTCAGATAGATCAAAACTATTACTTAATTCTTCTCTGATATTTATAGCTTGATTATAATGATCAATAGCCAATTGATATTTTCCTTGTCTTTTATTTAGGTCTCCCATGTAGTCATGAAAGAAGCCAACTCCGGTTTTCGAGCCAATGAGACTATCTAATATATATTGTTTTTTAAAATTTATTTCGGCTTCTTTATAGTTCTCCATATCCATATGCACAAAACCCATATTGCTATGTAGCTGAGATTGCCCTGATGTATCTTTCATCTCAATGTATAGATTCATGGCTTTTTGGAGATAGTCCAGTGACTTTTCATTATCTCCTAGAAAAGAATGAAGCCCCGCAAACCCGTTGTACATATTGGCGAGATCTTTTGGCGACCCTACTTTTTCAAATAAATTAAGTGCTTCAATAAAATATGGCTGAGCACTTTCAATATTACCTTGATACATGTAGGAAGTGCCTATTTGGTCAGCGGCCTTTGCAAGACTTAAGGAGTCGTTGGTCTTATTATAGTAAGTGTAATTACTTTTATAGTATAAGAGACATTTTTCAAAAAAACCTTTTTTAAAGAGAGCTTTAGCTTTGACCTTTCTTAAACCATAATAGTAAGAGCTATCATGTTCAAATTCTTCTGATATGAATAGATTGTCTACTATTAAAATAACACTATCGGGAGCATTGTTAGCTATATCTAAAAGTGATTCTATTCTCGTCTGATGACTTTCTTGGCTTAGGATTCGTTGATTAGAGCAAATCGTTATAAGCACTGTTAGTAAAACAGTATGATGTAATTGTTTTATTTGCATGAATACTGATTCTGGAGTGAGGTAGGCAAATGATACTGATTGTGAAGATGAATCATTGTTGTCCAACCTCGGTTGATGGTTCAAATTAAGAAACTTTCTTGTAGTTTCTAATTTTGAAACCGACAAGTGTACCCTGATTGCTAGATATGGAAATATCTGCGTCGAGTTTGTTCTTAAATGCTCTAATTAAAGAGTGGCCAAAAGTATCTGTCTTTGCCTTGAGCTGATCTTCACTGAGGCCAATAATGTACGAGCTATGTGATAGATACTTCATAATCTAAATATAGTTATGTATGTGATCACATCGTTGCTTACTCTTGGGACAAAGTGAGTTCTTCTACTTTTTTCATGAGTACATCTATCAATTTATTTTGTTCTTGAACAATGTCGTGTAACTCTTGGATGGCTTTGATCGCCAGCACACCAAAGCCATCATAGTTCATCATGTACTTGTCATCTTTTTCATCATAGCTTACTAGTTCTGGAATGACCTCTAGGACATCCTGAGCTACAAGTCCTATATCGAGACGATCTTCTACATGTCTGAATTGATATCTTTTTGGGGCAAGTTGAAGAACATCTTTTAGCCCATATGGAAGGTCTACAATGTCTTTTTTTAATCTCCGATCTGAAGGCCCACTGTAGCTTCCGGAAGTGTTGAATTCTCCTACAGCAGAAGTGCCACCCATGAATGAGTTATTGTAAAGTGCCAATTCATCTGTTAGCGATCTTGTATAGAATCTCCACCAATTGCCGGACATTCCACCTTCTTCGTTTTGAATCATGAAACCTGCAAAACTTGAATTGTTGCGATGAGCTAAGTGTAAATCGCTTTCGGGTGTTCTCGTTCTAAGTGACATCCTTCCATCATTAAGAACTGTTATAGCGTTAGACCTTCCCCTGTTCGTGCCTCTGTCTCCGTTTCCTAAAACGAATAAGGGTCTATCATTTTCATTTGGTGGATCAGTGTAATCAACGTTAAAGTGTCCTAATATAATTGTGAATATAGAGTTGCTAATGAGGTCATTCCCCATTGTAAAGCTCTGGGCCCCATTGACTTGATTTCCTACACCAAAAGCAAATCCAGATGAGCCATCTACGATGTTTTGTGCACCTAGTGCAAATGACCCAGTCTCGTTAGCTTTGTTGAAACTGCCAAATGAAAATGATTGATCTCCGGCAGCCTGACTTTCTCTTCCATAAGCAAATGAGTTAGTGCCCGCATTGTTATTAGTTATGTCTGTAGACCGAAAGAATCCTCCTCTAAATGCACTTCGAGTTTTTCCCCAGTGAAGTATAGTGTCTTCATCAACTGCACTAATTTGATCAACCCCAAGGGTGATAGAGTTGGGCTCTATTGTTGTTTGGGCATTAGTCCAACTCATACTCATAAAAAGAATTGCACTGCATAAGGTGGCACTTATAGTGGAAATATAAACCTGACTGTAGTATTCTCTACTATTGATTGTTAATTTCATAGTTGATTCTTTTTTTCCTAAATAAAAGGAGGTTTCCTATGGAGTACACCCTTCAATTAATATTTCCAATTGGGATAGATTTTCGATACTGAAACCACTGCTTAATTCTACTCCCATATTTGCTGAGAAAAGAACTGACGCTTCGTTTGTAATACTAACATTTGCTATGATGGATTGTGCATAATGATTGGAAGATGTACTAATATCTTGAGTCAATTCTAGTAATGAAGCACAATTCGATATAAGATTATAAAACTGTGCTCCATTTTTTGCAGAACTATAGCTAATAAATTTGTTTACGACACCATTATGAGATATTGAATTTCTAATAGACACACCTGAGTTGTTTAGTGTATCAACGATTGAAAATGGACCCGTGCCATCTGTAGCAAATAGAAACTCCATGGTTCCTTTTTTACCAGGAATGATCATTAAGTTGTGTTCTATTATAGGTTCTGCTGCGTAGTTAACTGAGAATTCATTTATCATTACGGTACCAGCTGTAGTGCCATCTGTTTTGTAAATTTGACTATTGCTTCCTTGCGTTGATAAATACATTTCATTTTTGAATGCACCTAAAAATCTCACTTGAGAGTTTGATCCACCTCCTAGGTCATGAATTTTTTTAGTCCCAGTAGCCGTGCCGTTTGATTTCCATAGCTCACGCCCATTTCCGGACTCATCAGCTAAGAAGAAGATGTTGTTTTCTAATTTATTATGCTCCAAGTTTCTACTATAAGGATTTGAATTTTCACCTCCTGGAGCTATATCTTTTAGAAGGGTTGTTCCTGTAAGCGATCCATCAGATATCCATAACTCATATCCATTTGTTCCATCATCAGCCTTGAATAAGTATTTGTTATTAACTGTTCCTATTGGGGTTCCAAAACCATATCCACTTTCAGGGCCGGCCTGAATATCTTTGACCAAATTTGTACCTGACGAAGTCCCATCTGAAACATAAAGCTCTTTACCTGTTTCTTCTGTTTCAAGACTAAAGTATATTTTGTTTCCAATTAACTGGAGGGTATATGGCCCTCTGTCGTGTTCAGGAAGATCGATCAACTCTGTTCCTAAAATTGTTCCATTTGTCTTGTATAGATTTAGGTTGTCTACAAAATAAATGCCTTGGGCTGATACTACTGCTTCTTCTCCGTAAGAGATACCATCAATTAGTAGAGTTTCACTATCATCAGGATTGAGTGCATATATTTCACTGTCATTAGATTCATTAGAATCATAGAATCTATAAATGAGTTTATTATTGGTAACCCCAAGCAAACTTATTCTTGTGATACCTGGGCTATAGAGACTCTTTACTTTAATTATATTACTTTCTGTCATTTTGAAGATATATGATGTATCTTCAACAATATTGGTTCTTGAAAAATATGTATAGCCATTAAAATCGACAAATTCTTCATCTGATAAAACTCCTGTTTCTAATCTAGGCAAATCGGATATTCTACCTGTCCCATTGTTAGTCCCATTCGTTCTAATGAGCTGATATCCTCGATCGCCTATGTTGCCATAAAATATTAAATAGCCATTCATCTCTTCTACAAGCAGCACATTTGAAATAGATTCACCTCCTACACTAGAGATTAATTTTGTGCCGTTAGTAGTTCCATTAGTAGTATAGAGTTCATCTGCGCTTGTTTTAAAGAATGCTCTGTTATTAGCTTGATACCAGTCTCTTACAGATGAACCATTAGGCCCAGGGTTTAAATCTTTCACCATAGAAGTTCCAGAAGAGATGCCATTTGTAACCCACAATTCTGCGCCATAGATCCCGTCATTGGCGAGAAAGAATAAAGAGCCATTGACGCTAGTTCCAAAAGTCAAATTAGTAAGAGGATTTCCTGAGGACGGATCTAAAAGTAACTGAGTGCCAGACGTTGTTCCGTCGCTAACCCAAAGTTCATTACTATCCTCAAATAAAAGAAAGCTACCCACATTTGCAACCTCGTCATAAGATCCAAAGACGACATCTTCCAGTATGAGAGAAGTGCCTCCTTCAGTACCGTCTGTTTTCCAAAGATCACCATTTGCACCGAAAATGAGATTGTTATCGAGAGAGGCCATGCCCGATGATATATTTGTTGATCCATCAGTCGTAATATCTATTAGCATATAAGTTCCTCCTAATGTTCCATCTGAAATCCACAGTTCATCACCATGGATAGGATCTGTACTTTCAAAATATAAATTGTCATTATGTACGGCAAAATTGGAACTTACATCACTTTGCAGTATATAAGTCCCTGCCTCAGTTCCATCTGTTCGATACAGTTGATAATTTGAATCATCATCCCTAATCGTAAAATAGGCTCCAATGGAGTTTACTGAAAAACTTGATGGATACAAAGACTCGGTGCTGCTAAGTGGTATTGTATTGGATTCTTCTCCACCAGATGTCCATAATTGAAACCCAAAATTGGGGATTGAAGCCACAAAGTAAATCTGTCCGTCATATGTGCCGAGAAAATTAGAATTAGGAACGTAGTAGCTGTGGTCAAAATATCTTGAACCTTCGTCGCCTGGGTATAAATCCTTAACAAGTTCTGTTGTAGCTGCACTACCATTAGATTTCCAAAGTTCATAGCCTGTTTCTTCGGTCCATGCAAAGAAATAGATGGTGCCATTTCCGGCTTCATAAAAGTCAAAAACGTCACTACCGCTTGGGCCATTATTGATATCAAATAAGACACTTTCATTTTCTAATCCTCCGTCTGTAATCCAGAGTTCATTACCTAAAGCTTCGTCACAAGCTGTAAATAGCATTTTGTTTCCTGCTCTTATCATTGATGTCCGACCAGGGGCAGGAGATGTTTCTTGGTAGTCAATAAGGTTTAACTCTAGACCTTCTTGTGCCGAAATATAAGTTGAAAAACTAAGTGTTATTATCAACAGTAAAGAACTAATAATTTTACTATTGGAAGTGTCAAGCATTTCTTTTAGATAAGTGGAGCTCAAACATGTGAGTTTTGATGCTTTTTGTTTTTTATTTTTCTGCATTTTATTTTCTTTTTTTTTGGCGGAAGAGAGATCTTCAAATAGACTGTAATTAAAGAGTTTTAGACATTTTGTTTAGGCGACATTAAGTATTTGCAACAATCCTTTTTCAAATCCCCTTCTCACCAACCCAGCAGTATTCTTAGCATCCATTTTTATTAACAAATTCTTGCGATGACTGAGCACTGTGTGAACACTGATGTAGAGTTCCTTTGCAATTTCTTTAGTGCTATGCTCATTTGCTACGAGCTGTAGAATTTCCAATTCTCGATTTGATATAGTGGCATTGTTAATCATGACCTAGATGTTGATTTGTGTTAAAGTGATATTCTAATAATTGATCCATCTCTGATAGTTCATCTGATAGAGTACTCATAGAGGTGACTAAGAGTTTATGTTTGGTCTCAGCAACCATTAAAGATTCCTCTGATTGAAAAATCAGATTAAGTAAATAGTTAATCATATAGAAAAATTGATTTTATTGGGGAGTAAAGTCGATGTTGCAGAAGACTTGTAAAGGCCCGGCATATATTATAGTAGTCATTTCTATATTTCCATTTTCAAGTAAAGTGCCTGTTGCTGAC
>CALHUZ010000506.1 GCA_938039305.1 uncultured Saprospiraceae bacterium | reverse complement strand
GAATACTGCCATACCTTTACTGTCACCATTTGCTTCTCGATCCCAGGCATTAAGAACAGTCATCGCTCTTCTACTTTTTTCAGAACCAAACTTATCTACAGCGTCATTCAAATCATCTAATAGGCGATCAGCCATTTCTATGCGCGTATTAGTTTTATAGTCTATAAGTTCTTCGAAGGTGATCGATTTATCACCTTCCATCATTGTTACTGCTCTTTGTGGTCTGAACCCCATAACGACCGGAGACATATATGGAGGGTAGTCAGATGGCTTTAATTCCATTGGGAAAGTAGATGTCCAAGGTGGATCATTAGCGTTTTGTAAATACCCAGATTTTGGATTTTCTACTTTTGGAAGCTCTGCGTAAGTATGAACATCTGTCCAAAGGTTTTCGGATTTTGATCCATCAACTGTTCCTTGCCAGAAATCCCAATCTCCTGTTTTTCTTTTTGGTACTTGGCCATTGAACATATAGAAGATATTTCCAGCTACATCGGCATACATGATATTGAAAAAACCGATTTGTACATCTTGTAAAGCAGATTTGAATTCTGTGAAGTTTGTAGCTGTTGACATTTTCCACCATTGTACGATACCATAAGGGCGATCATAACCCGGCATTTTAATTGTAATTGCCTTATCACCTGATTGCTTAAGTATCGCACCATGATCTGGAGATACGAATCGCTTCATATCTTTTACAACTATTTTGCCTTCAGGAGTTTTCACTTTAATAGACATCTTGCTCACTTCCAATGGGCGAACATCTCCATCGACGATATAGCCACCATCTTTTAAAGTGATTTCATATAGATCTGAATTGTCTATTGTATTGTTAGTATGGCTCCAGCCCAAATGTTCGTTAAATGCAATGCCTAATGTTGGAAGACCAACTAAGGTGGCGCCATAAGTATGTATGCCCGGAGCATTGAAATGGCCTTCATAGAATAACCATTCGTCATTCCAAGGTAAGTGCGGATTCATAACAAGCATTGATTTTCCACTCGCACTACGAGAAGGACCTACTGCATAAGTATTAGAGCCTCTCTCTTCCCACTTTGGGACATCTTGAAGATCGCCACCACCGATGAAGCGACTATATAAAACGAAAAGCGCATGCTTCAGAATATCTTCTTTTTGAACTGGAAGCACGACTTGGTATTTTTCCTCTATTGATTCTGGATTAGCTGCTACATAATCATTCATTGCTTTTGCAAATTCTGATATGTATCCTTTGAACTCTGAAGACTGTTGTTCATACCAGCTCTGAGCTAACTTAGGAAAGCCAAGCGTATGAACCATCATATCATTTTGCAGACCGGATTCTCCCCAGTACTCAGCAGTTCTTCCACGTGATGCTGCATAGAGTTTTAATATTGTGTTTGCATGGCTGTGCATTTGTGCCCATCCAAAAGCATAAAAAAGTTCATCGTTGTTTTTTGCATATATGTGGGGCACGCCCCATTTGTCCCATAGAATTTCTGTTTGTTTAATTCCAGTCTCGTTATTCGAAATTGCCTTTTTAGCGTATTCCTGAGTTACATCCATTGATGGATTGGGCGTGAGAATAATTGTATTGCTTGTGTCTAGAGGTTTGTGAACTGTTGATATCGTCTGCTGAGTGGTGCAGCCAGCGACACAAGTAATTATGAACAAAAAGACAACCTTGAGTAAGAGACCTAAATGACGCATAAACAAATTTTCTAAGAGTTAAAGAATGCTTCCTTTTTTCAGACTAAAAGCTATTTCTAAGATGCTTTCCATTTTATATTACAACCAGCACTTGGGTATTGACTTTCTATAGGTTCATTTTTAATAGTTTGATCTATTGCTCTTCTGAGATCTTCGCCTGACAAAGGGATATTATTTCCGGGACGTGATTGATCTAATCTGCCGCGATATGTCAGCTCTAAATTGCCATTGAAGACATAAAAATCTGGAGTGCACGCAGCATCATATGCTTTAGCGACTTCTTGATATTTATCATATAGATAAGGAAAAGGAAACTTTAGCACTTTGGCTACTATGGCCATCTTATCAGGAGTGTCTTCTGGATAATTCTCAACATCATTAGAACTAATAGCGATAAAAGACACACCTTGGTTTTTATAATCGTTGGCCATTCTAATTAACTCAGGATTTACATGAATCACGAAGGGACAGTGATTACAGATAAACATAACAACTGTGGCCTTATCAGATTTTAGATCATCAAGACTATAGTAGTTGCTTGTGACAACATCTCTGATATGAAAGTTTGGGGCAACTGTTCCTAAAGGAAGCATCGTCGATTCTGTAAGAGACATGTTTAATCTTTAAGATTGAATATAATTATTTTTATTCGTCAGGCTTTAGTTCTAATTGCTTTATGAGATTTTCGACGAGAGGATTGATAGCTTTTAAGTGCTCGTATTTCTCTCTAACAGTGACGAGCTTCTGGCTACTATTATCCACGAGATCTGGAAATTGTTCTCGATCTACATTTAGAGTAATTACTAAATCACTTTCATTGAAATGCTCTCTAAGCAAAGCATAAAGCCCCGCTTCTTGTTGTACTTCTTCTTTGGCAATATTAGAAGGAACAGTAACTAATATTTTTCCCTCTTTTACATCTCTAATTACTGTCTTTAGAATACCGGCAGTAGTAGGAGATTGAATGGTTGAAACATAAGTGGTCCAAACGCTTTCTACTTCCTCTAAGCTAACGTCGATTTTGTTTGCATCATTAGTAGTGATCTCTTCTTGAGCTTGCTTTAGAATGTCTGCTATAGAAGACATTTTTGGTGTATTGTGAATGACTCCTTCTGTTGCAGGCGTAATAGTCTCAGTTGAGATGCTAATTGGCGCAGCTTCTTTTTGTATTACTATTTCTTCTTTAGGAGCTGGAGCTATTTCTGATGGTGCCGTATCTTTAACCGGTTCGGAAGTTTCACTTTTTTCTTCTACCTTTTCTTGTGGTGCGGACTCGTTCTTTCGAATAACAGGGCTACTTGATGGTATTATATGAGCCGCTGTTACACTGGGAGCTTCTTCTGCCGATTGAGCAGAATGACCTGAAGTTATACTTGGGTCAGCTGTTTTTTTTTGAGCAGAATGGGTTGGAGCTGCACCTATTTGCGGAAGCATCTTGCGACTAGCGTAGCATATTTTTAAAAGAGCAACCTCAATATGAAGTCTTTTATCTTTTGCTTTTAGAAAGTCTAAATCTGCTTGATTGGCTAAGCTAAGACCAGTGACTATCGTAGCATAGGATATAGTCTTAGACTGCTGCATATATCGATCCTTCAAGTCTTGGCTCATCTGAAGCATCTCTTGAGTTTCTTCTTGCTTAGAGTACATCAGATAGCGAAGATGTTGCGCTAGTCCGTTCATGAAGGTGTCTCCTTCAAATCCATTTTTCAGAACCTTGTCAAACAAAAGAATCAAACCAGAAGCATCTTCCTGGATGATGCTGTTAACAGCATCAAAGAAATAATCAAAATCGAGAATGTTGAGATTATCAACTACTTGTTGAAGCGTTATTTTGCTTTCGCTTGCACTCGCTACTCTATCAAATATCGAAAGAGCATCGCGCATAGCACCATCGGCTTTTTCGGCGATCACATAGAGTGCATCGTGTTCTGTTTCAATTCCTTCTTTCTCTGCGACATGTTCTAGCTGAGATATGATATCAGCTATCTGTATTCTTCTAAAATCATAGAGCTGACATCGACTTAAGATCGTCGGCAAAATCTTATGGCGCTCAGTTGTGGCCAAAATGAAGATGGCATATGGAGGCGGCTCCTCAAGAGTCTTAAGAAAAGCGTTGAAGGCCGAGATGGAGAGCATGTGTACCTCATCTATGATGAAGACTTTGTATTTGCCTTGTTGCGGCTGAAATCGGACTTGCTCTATAAGCGTCCGCATATTATCCACCGAATTGTTAGACGCTGCATCCAACTCGACTATATTGAGAGAGATGTCTATATCACTTTCTGCGTAAGAACCATCCACTATAGACTGCTTTGGATCAGGCATATTGATCACCTTCGCCAATAATCTTGCACATGTAGTCTTGCCTACACCTCTTGGCCCACAGAACAAAAAGGCATGCGCTAGCTTGTCGTTAAGAAGGGCATTTTTTATGGTAGATGTGACATGCTCTTGCCCCACAACATCTTCGAAGAGTTGCGGCCTATACTTTCGTGCTGATACTACGTACGCCATTAACTGCGATATTACGAATTCTCGGTGCAATATGCAGACAATCTTATCTTCGCATTAACTAATATGTATAATCTTAAGTGAAGGCAATCGCGACATCTGAGCCATATCGTTTTTTTCGTCTTGGTTTGATCAATTTATTTGTCTTTAT
>CALHUZ010000505.1 GCA_938039305.1 uncultured Saprospiraceae bacterium | reverse complement strand
AAGCTCCGTCGGAGCGACATAAAACGATGTATTCATTTACATTTGCATCATAATTCTGGCTACGTAGTTCAACTGGATAGAATATCGGATTTCGGCTCCGAGGGTTGGGGGTTCGAATCCTCCCGTGGTCACAAAATACTTTATAAGCCTCTGATTATCAGGGGCTTTTTTATTGTAACATTGGTACAACAACAAGGGATAACTTGCATTTCGCATCATGTCAACTTACACAAAATTCAAGATCGCACTCACTAAGGATGAAAAGCGGAGCCTTAGAAGCCAAAAGCTTCGAATCGCTGAACTATCCAAGTGTGATGTATTAGAGTTAGAGGAGATATTGGAGGTTTCTTATGAACGAGCTCGAGACCTATTTGCATTGATCCAATTTCAGATCATTCCTTCGATTGGGATACGGTTCGCAGAGGATCTTGTTTCTATGAATCTTTATTCTTTAGAAGACTTAAAAGGTAAAGATGGAGCGAAGCTTTTTGAGGCGTATGAAAAGCAGCAAGGTTGTTGGATAGACTCCTGTGTAGAAGATCAATTCAGATTAGCTGTTAATTATGCTGATAGAGGAGATACAAGTAAGAAATGGTAGGACTTTACCAACGAGTGCAAACGCTATAGAACAGAGTGCGGATACTCTGATGGAAGACCTACAAAGGCTTGGCACTCTAAATAGAAAAGTCAATCAAAATCAAAAGTGAACAATTGACAGATTTGCGAGAGACAAAATCACATAGGAACTCAAGCACCCAGACACAAAAAGCAGCCAGATTTGTAAGAACCCATTAAACGTCTAAAACACATAAAACGTTAGTACCCTCTCAACTCAATCCCCTCACTCTGCTCCATTTTAACTCTTGTATTCATCTTCTTCTGAATAACCTTAAAGTGTGGTAGTTCTTCTGGTGTGATGAGAACAATTGCATTTCCAGGATTCTCTGCTCTTCCTGTTCGACCAATACGATGAATGAAATCTTTTGGAGATCTTGGCAATTCATAATTGATTACAAAAGGTAAGAATGCAATATCAATTCCTCGAGATAGTAGGTCGGTAGTTACTAATACTGGTAGGGTGCCATTTTTGAAATTAGTCAGTGCTTTTTTTCGAGCGCCTTGACTTTTCTTTCCATGGATGGCTTCTGCGCTGATTCCGTTTTTCCTTAATTTGTTGGCGACGGAATCCGCTTTGTAAATACTTGAAGTGAAGACCATCACCTGTTCCATTTTCTTCTCTTTGATAAGATAGCGGAGTAGTGGTCCCTTTCTTTCTTCAGTTACGAAGTAGCCACTTTGTTGAATGAGGTGTTCTTCTGCATCGTCTGATTCTATTTTTATAATCTCCGGGTCCTTTAAAAGAACAGAAGTAACATTGTTGACGTCGTCATTTAGTGTTGCAGAAAAAAGGAGGTTTTGTCTTTTGTTTGGAAGCAAAGAAATGATTCTATTAACCTCTTCTTTGAATCCAAGATTCATCAACTTATCTGCTTCGTCTAATACTAACACAGATACACTTGATAGTTGCATAGCTTTAGAATCATATAAATCAAGTAGTCGACCCGGTGTTGCAATTAGTATGCGAACACCTTGCATATTGATCATTTGAGGATTGATGGATACGCCTCCATGGACCGCCATCGTCTTGATTCGTGTTGGTGTGTATTTTTCAAACTGCTCAAATACTTCACCCACTTGCATGGCAAGCTCACGCGTTGGAACGAGAACAAGAGCTTGAATGTGCCGACTTTTTGGAAGTGGCTTTTCATCCATTAGCGCCAAGATAGGGAGTACGTAACTGGCTGTTTTCCCAGAGCCGGTTTTTGCTATTCCTAAAACATCTTTATCATTTAAGATTACTGGAATAGCCTTCTCTTGTATAGGGTAGGGCGTTTTGAATTTAAGCAACTCAAGCCCACGAAGTAACGACGTAGGCAATTTGAATTGGTTAAACGATTGTTCCTTATTGATTTTGGTTTCCATCTTAAGTCTTAGGATAACGGGCAAATGCCGAAGCTACAAAAGTATCCAAATTTGAGGCCAAAGCGAATCTTTAGTTCTGCGCTACTTAATGACCTGCAGCCTCGGATTGATAGGGTAAAGCCATTCTACTCCGCGCTCAGTCAGTATGGCATCATCTTCCAGGGCTACTCTTAGTTTCTTACCTCCCCATTCAGGTAGCTTGGTATAAGCGAATAACTCAATAGATAACAAGTTGGTAGGCTTCAGTTCATAGTCCAATCTCTTTGGATTGAAGAAGGCAATGGATGGACCCACTCCGTGTCCCCAGTTGCCCACTGAATGACAACCGATGATAACATCAGTGACATCTTCTTCTGTGAATTGATTGAAGCCTTTCATCTTATTGAATCCTGCATTGGTGAGTGCTGCATACACTTGAGTCTCTGCTTCCTTAGCCGTGACGCCTGGTTTGATTGTATTCTTAATGATTGTTCTCACCTCTACTGCGAGATCAAATGCTTTTTGTATACTTTCAGGTGGCTTAGTTTCTCCTTCTTGTAGGACATAAGCCATGCGCTTCATGTCAGTATACATATTCATCAAGCCGACTCCCCAGTCTATATTGAGTACGTCCCCTCTTTGTATGATGCGGTCTGATGAAGTGGCGAGTATGCCTCTTATACCAGTCACATATACTGATGGCATTCCAAAAGAAGATTCTAAATTATGTTTGTGCAGTTGTTCTTTCATCCACCAAGCGACATCTTCGAGTGTCGTGACTCCTGGTGTTATGATTTGATTAGAAAGTGCTTTTTCAGCTATGGTGTATGATA
>CALHUZ010000504.1 GCA_938039305.1 uncultured Saprospiraceae bacterium | reverse complement strand
AAAAAAGCCTCGACAAAATGTCGAAGCTTTTCCTTCTGTGGGCGATGAGAGACTCGAACTCCCGACCCCCTGGGTGTAAACCAGGTGCTCTGAACCAACTGAGCTAATCGCCCTGAAAATTGCCCTTATCTTCTTAAGGGAGCGCAAATATATACTCATCACTCATTAGCAACAAGTATATGGTCATATATTTATTTTCCTCTATATCGTAAACTGGCTTAACTGCACGAATTTCACGATTCTTTCCTTTATATCTGACTGTGTCACTGTCTTGATCTTATGGTTACTAAAGTCCTCAACCACAAATGAAGCCATCGCTGCTCCATAAACAAGCGCTCTCTTCATGTTATCGAAGGATATATCACCAGTCTTAGCTACATAGCCCAAGAATCCACCTGCAAAACAATCTCCAGCTCCTGTAGGGTCTGTTACTCTTTCCAGTGGCATAGCTGGAGCGAAAAAGACATTGTCGTTGTCAAATAATAAAGCTCCATGCTCTCCCTTCTTGATGATTAGGTACTTAGGGCCCATCTCTAAGATCTTAGCAGCTCCCTGCACTATGGAGTGCTCTCCACTGAGCATGCGCGCCTCTTCATCATTGATACTCAGCACATCACACATCGAGATTGCCTTTAACAAAGGTTCTCGCGCGATATCGATCCAAAGGTTCATAGTGTCCAGCATAACCAGCTTAGGCTTTACCTCAAGCTGATTGATCACACTGATCTGTATGTCTGGTGTCAGATTGCCCAACATGATGTAATCACTCTGCTTATAGGCATCAGGAAGAACTGGATCAAAATCAGCTAATACATTAAGATCAGTCACCAAGGTGTCCCTATCATTCATGTTATCATGATACTTACCTGCCCAGAAAAAAGACTTTCCTCCTTCTACGATCTTCACTCCTTCTGTCTTTACTCCTCGGTCATTGAGCTCTGAAAGCTCTGCTGTAGGAAAATCATCTCCTACAATACTCACAAGATTGATGTCCTTTGTGAAGTAACTTGCTGCATAAGCGGCATACTGTCCTGAACCTCCGACTACCATCTCGGCCTTACCAAATGGCGTCTCTATCGTATCAAATGCTACAGTACCTACAATCAATAAACTCATATATCTGTTATTAAGCCGCAAATGTAGGCATTAGCTCCGTTATTAAATAGTTAGACTAATTATTGTACTTGTCGATAGTTTAGGCGTAATTTGCTTGTCTAATGATAACTACAGAGCTATGAATTTTTCCATGTTACTTGCGTTCTTAGGTGGTTACGAGATGGTCGTAATCGGATTGATCATTCTTTTATTATTTGGTGGCAAGAAGCTTCCTGAGTTAATGAAAGGGCTTGGTAAGGGAATCAAAGAATTCAACAGCGCTAAGGCAAATATCGAAGGAGAGCTTAAAGAAAGTATGAAAGATATTGATGCGAAAAGCTAGTTACATGGTTAATTGCCATTAAGTGGATAGGTCGCACCGCATATTCTTTCTCAACCTTCTCATTTTTATTTTCTTAGCTTATCCGTATGTCTCTGCTCAAGAAAAGCAGGACCATTCATCTATTCCATCTGCTGCCATCTTTCCGCAACCACAAATAGACAGTACATACTTTCAAGGCTATTGGTCTGGAGATCTAAGATTTGATGGCTACCATTTGCCAATGGGCATAGATATACAAGAAGAAAAGGTCTCGTTAGACAACCCTGCCCAAGGAGTCAAAAGTATCAAAGCGGATTCCTTTTTCATTGCTCGCGATTCATTAAATATATTTTTCAGTGGTCAGAGATTCGGGATATACAAAGCGACACCCACTACCCTATTGATGAATTTCAGTGATATAGATACTAGTTACACTGTCATCATGCATCGCGATGAACCGCTTCACAAGCAAGAAAGGCCTCAGACTCCCAAAACTGAAACAGATACATATAAGATAGACAGTATCACTTTCGTAAATGAAATAAATGATATCAATTTATCGGGAACACTCACTGTTCCTAATGGAGACGATCCAAGCAGCTTTGCAATCCTCTTAACTGGTTCTGGGCCCCAAGATCGTGACGAGACCATATTCAACCATAAGGCCTTCGCTGTTTTAGCGGATCACTTGACAAAAGCTGGGCTTGGTGTCTTGAGATATGATGATCGCGGTGTTAATCTTTCCAAAGGTTCTCAATACAATGCAACTTCTTTTGATTTTGCCGTAGATGCCGCAGCTGCACATCAATTTATTAAATCAAAATATCCTAATTCTAAAATAGGATTTATAGGTCATAGCGAGGGTGGCATGATTGCTCAGATAGCTGATAGCTTAGTGAGTGGTGCAGATTTTCACATTTATTTAGCGGGTCCTGGTCTCGATGTCATTGAACTAATGATCAAGCAAAATGAAAAAGTTCTTCAAAATATGCTTCAACCTGAAGACCTAAAAAAATATATCACAGGCCTAAAACCTATTTTTCAATTTATAACGAAGAATGCAGAGTTATCGACAAAGCAAGACTCAGTAAATAAATATGCCAAACAGCTTTACAATTCATTGGATTCTGTAGGTGCCAAAAAAGTTGCTCCTTCTGATGCAGTCTTTGCCATGAGTATGTCTTCTCTACTTTATAATAAGTGGATGACATACTTTTTATCATATAAACCAGAACAATATCTTTCTCAGGTCTCCTGTCCTATACTTGCACTAAATGGATCCAAAGACATACAAGTCGTTCCTTCCAATCTGAAGGCAATAAATGATAAAGCCGCTTCTTCAGATATCACCATCATAGAATTAGAAAATCTAAATCACCTCTTCCAACATTGCAAGACTTGTACCGTTCCAGAATACAATATGCTTGTAGAAACATTCTCACCAGTTGCACTTGATATAATTGAAAAGTGGCTGAGTGATAAAGGCTTCTTGAAATGATAAGATAACTGCCAAACAAAAAGGCCAAGATGTTCATCTTGACCTTTTTGTATTTATAGTTGTGACGTTTATCTTAAGTCACAAATTCTAAGCTCTTCTTAATGAAAGCCGACATCTCTTCACCTTTCAACATGTTCTGATTAAGACGTGCTAAGTCATAAAGGTAGCTTGCAAACTTTTCTTTGCGCTCTTGCCCCTTCATCTTAGTTAGCTTCTCTGCGATCATTGGGTGGTTAGTATTGATAACTACATTGAAGAATTCTGGCATTGGACCTGCTCCAGCATTTTGAAACTGCTGCATCTCCTGCATCCTTCTCATAAATTCTGGCTTAGTCACAATCACTGGATAATCTGTTGGAGACAATGCCTTCAGATCTAAGTGTGGGCCACCTGCTTCAGGAAGTATAGATTGGAATATGCCCTTCACCTTCTCTTGATCCTTATCACTTAAGACGGACTCTCTTGTCTCATCTTTTTGTACAAGATTATCTACAGTCTCACTATCCACTCTGACGAATGTCACTTTATCAAGCTTCTGCTCCATATGTTGCATGAAGTGAGTATCTATCATAGTGTCCATCTCAAGTACATCATAGCCCGCTGATTCTGCAGACTCTATAAAGCTATGATGATCCTTCTTAGCATTAGTGTATAAGTGGATGATCTTATCATGCTTGTCTTTCTGAGTGGCTTCGATCTTCTCCTTGTACTCTTCGAAAGTAAAGTGCTCATCTTTGATGTTTTTCACAAGGGCAAACTTCTCTGCTTTCTCATTAAACTTCGTTTCAGAAAGCATACCATACTTTACAAATACACTGATCTCACTCCACTTCTCTTCATAAGCTTTCCGATCCTCTTTGAAAAGTCCGTTTAGCTTCTCCGCTACTTTCTTTGTGATATAACTTGTGATCTTTCTAACATTGCTATCGCTCTGCAAGTAACTTCTTGAGACGTTAAGCGGGATATCTGGACTATCAATCACACCATGAAGCAATGTTAAAAATTCAGGTACTATCTCACTTACATCATCAGTGACATATACTTGATTAGAATACAATTGAATCTTGTTCTTTTGAACTTCAATTGAGTTGTTGACTTTTGGAAAGTAAAGAATACCAGTTAGGTTAAATGGATAATCAATATTGAGGTGTATCCAAAATAACGGTGGCATCGACATAGGATACAAATGCGAATAAAACGCTTTGTAATCCTCATCTGTTAATTCACTTGGAGACTTCTTCCATAACGGCTCTTTATGATTAATGATATGATCTGATTCTGTTTTAATCTCTTTCTTATCGTCGCCTTCTCCTTCCCAAGTCGATTCTTCCTTCGTTCCAAAACGTACTGGAAAAGGTAAAAACTTACAATACTTCTGAAGCAACTCTTCGATGCGACCCTTCGACAAAAACTCTTTGCTATCCTCAGAAATGTAAAGCTTGATATCTGTGCCACGCTCTTCTTTCTCTGCAGCATCCATTTCAAATTCTGGATCTCCAGTACAAGTCCACATCACTGCTGGTGTATCTTTGTAAGACTTAGTCGTCACTTCCACTTTATCTGCAACCATGAAAGCAGAGTAAAACCCAAGTCCAAAATGTCCGATGATATTAGCATCATCTTTATACTTCTCTAAGAATTCCTCTGCAGAAGAAAATGCTACCTGATTCAGGTACTTCATCACTTCTTCTTCTGACATCCCGATTCCTCGATCTCTGATGATGAGAGCGTCGTCTTCAAGGATGATGTCGATAGTAAGATCTCCGATGTCACCCTTAGCCTCTCCTTTCAGAGAAAGTGTTCTAAGCTTAGTCGTAGCATCCATTGCATTGGATACAAGCTCTCTTAAGAAGATCTCCTGATCTGAGTATAGAAACTTTTTGATAATCGGAAAGATGTTTTCCGTCTGTACTGATATCTGCCCTTTTGCCATGCTATATAGTCTTTATGTTGAATGGATATAATAGGCAAAGGATATGCCAGTGGAAATATCCAAGGCAAATCGTGACAAAATGTCCTCTTAGCTGCTGGATCGTCAGAATTGCACTGACAATCCTACACCTCCAGGTGCAGTTCCGAAGCTTACATTTACGGAAGTATGATCGCTCATAAAATCCTTTTTTCCATGCTTATCAGTTCTACTATGCCATATATCAAAATGATAAGTCAAATGACTAAATAGAATACCCATCCCCGCACCAACAAGGACATCTGATATCCAGTGCTTGTCCTTAATCATACGATAGGCCCCGACGGTTATAGCAGGCAGATAGCCGCTATAAGCTAACAAGAGATTATCATCCTTGAAACTCTGATACATCACTCCTGCTGAAGCAAATGTATAAGCTGTATGCCCTGAAGGAAATGCATGGCTTGCTCCATTAGGTCTTGGCGTATTAGTGATCTCCTTAGCCAAAAGCATGGTGCCCAACGTTAATGCCTGAGTAGTAATCAAGTGACGAGT
>CALHUZ010000503.1 GCA_938039305.1 uncultured Saprospiraceae bacterium | reverse complement strand
ATAAATGAATCTTCATCTACCAGAAGTTCAATGTTTTTCCGAGCAGTATTTTGACCTTTCTTATCTCTTTTCCCGACAGCTTTAGGTCGATTGGCATCTTCTAAGAAGCCCTTTCTTTCTCTTAATTCTGTTAGTCTATTTATTCCACTTTGCTCTGCCTCACTTTCTAATTTGACATTTTCTTCTTGAGCTTGTCCTTCTACAATTGTAAGTAGCGTATCACCTTTGTTTACAACATGTCCTTGCAACACTTGGATATTCTTAACCACGCCAGTAAAAGAAGCTACAATAGCATTCTCCATCTTCATGGCTTCTAAGATCAAAAGCTCTTGACCTTTAGTGACATGACTCCCTTCAGCGATCAATATTTGACTGACCACGCCGGGTATTGAGGATATTATAGATTTCTGACTCAAACTAGTACTTCGCTTTCTGATTTTACAAAAACTTCTACTGGAACCGCATTGATCACGGAGACTCCAGACAGCGCATCTACAGCCATGTCATCCACCAAATCATTCATGCTGACACCAGCATGTTCTTCCGCTATTGACATTCTCGTTCCTGGTCTATTGTGCCCCCATCCATGCGGAATACTTATACTCCCTTTCATCATCTCGTCGCTGATCTCAGCAACTATTTCTTCTTGTCCAACTCTTGATTTTACAACAACAGTGTCACCGTTCACAATACCTCTATCTTGAGCATCATCTGGGTGCATTAACATGGTACATCTTGGGCGGCCTTTCACCATTCTATAGCTATTATGTAGCCAGCTATTGTTACTTCTTAAGTGTCTACGGCCGATCATCAAAAGCCCCCTTTCTGAGATAGGCTCTGCTATGAGTCCTGCCAAAGGATCTTGATATATCTCTGGAAAGAGGTTAATCTTCTTATCTTCTGTCTTAAGCCTTCCTGGCATGGATGACTTCAATGGACCAAGATCTATGCCGTGTGGATGCTTCTTTAATTCTTGAAATGTAACACCTGATGATCCCATACTTAGTGTCATCTCCATCATTTGCTCCAGCGTAAACTGAGGCGATAGTTCTTCTTCGCTTTTGGTGAGTTTTTCATACGCTCTTTGCAATTTTGAAAATATCTCCCAGTCATATAATGTACCTTCTTCTTTAGGTAGCACCGCCTCACTGTATTTGGTAGAGTTGTGAATCGCAAGATTATGAAATGCTAATCCATAATGTGGGGTCTCTAAACCAGTAGCAGGCGGTAGAATAATATCCGCATGTCTTGTTGTTTCATTCAGATAGATATCTATGGAAACCATAAACTCTAAAGAGTCAAAAGCCTCGTCGAGCTTTCTTCCGTTAGGAACAGAAAGGACTGGGTTTCCACAGGAGGTAACCATTGCTTTGATCTGACCTTCGCCAGGCGTCAATATATCTTCTGCAAGTGTAGATGAAGGTAGCTCTCCTCCGAACTCTGGCAAACCACGTACTCTGCTCGACCACCTTCTGAATCTTTTCTTTCCTGATTTTGATCTGGCCAAATCAACAGCTGGTGACGTAAGCATAGCTCCTCCTGGTCGATCGAAGTTGCCCGTTATGATATTGAGGGTGTTAATCGCCCAATGGCAAAGGCCTCCATATGTTGTCGCTGATACTCCCAGACGACCATAGCATACTGCAGACTTCGCTGCGCAAAATGCTCTTGTTAATTCTTCTATTTCTTGAGTACTGACACCTGTTGCTTGGGCTGCATTTACGACAGTGAAGCCCTTCAATGCTTCCTTAATCTGAGCAATCTGCTTAACGTCTATAGATCCTGATATCTGCTCTAAGTCCATGAGCTCCTCGTCCAAAACAATCTTCATCATAGCCAAGATCAAATAGATATCGGTGCCCGGCCGAATAAATAAGTGCTTATCAGCCTTATCTGCTGTCTCTGTGCGCCTTGGATCCACCACAACCACTTGTCCTCCTCTTTTCTGAATAGACTTTAAGCGATTTCCTACATCAGGCGCCGTCATCAGACTACCGTTAGAGACCATAGGATTGCCGCCTAAGATCAACCAGAAGTCAGTACGGTTTATATCTGGAACAGGCACTAAGAACTGATGTCCAAGCATATACTCACCTGCCAAGTGGTGTGCTAACTGGTCAACAGATGTGGCAGAATATCTATTCTTCGATCCTAATGCTCTAACGAACTGTGGTGAGAACAAGGCAGTTCCCAAATTATGAACACTTGGATTGCCTTGATAGATAGCTACAGCATTGTCACCTGACTTCTGCTGCACATCGTAAAGTCTTTGGGCGGTTATTGAGATGGCCTCGTCCCATGAGATCGACTTCCATTCTCCATCCACTTTATGCATCGGAGTTTTCAAACGATCGGGATCTTCGTGCAAATCCTTTAGTGCTACTGCCTTTGGGCAAATGTGGCCTCTACTGAATACATCTTCTTTATCTCCTTTAATCGAGAGCACTTTGTTATCCTCCACTTCTATGGATAACCCACAAAGCGCTTCACAAAGATTACAAGTTCTGTATTTAGTTGCCATATTTATTTTTTTATGCGATCGATTAACAGTTAGCCCTCCATCATTGATCTAAGTGTTTTAATCAATCCATTGCGATCTCCTGCCAGATGCTCCATGCCATCTACATAAAGTGTAGTACCACTGATGTATGATGAAAGAGGGCTGGCGAAGAATGAAACTGCATTGGCTATGTCCTCAACGGTACCGAAGCGGCCCATAAGGTTGTCTTTCTTACCTTCTTCAAATTGATCTTGGATCTCCTGAGGATATTGGTCAAGCCCAGAAGATTCGATCGTTCCAGGTGCTACACTATTTACTCTGACGTTGTATATAGACCATTCTTGCGCAAGTGTCTTGGTTAGGTTCTCGACTCCTGCTCTTGCTGCTCCAGTATGCGCCATACCTGGAAACCCGCGATGCATATTAGCTATGATGTTGATGATATTCCCACTCTTTTGCTTGAAGAAAAAGCGCTTGGCCATCTCTTGTGCTACATAGAATGTGCCATTGAGATTGTTATTAATTACTGCAGCCCAGCCATTCTCGCTGATTAGTTCTGCTGGTGCAGGGAATTGTCCTCCAGCGTTATTGACTAAGATGTCAAGCCTTCCATAAATGGACTCTATGGCATCTGCTACTTTCTTTATGTCATCTGTCTTTCTGATATCACAAGGTGCAAAGGCGCAAGGTCCAATCTTGGACAATGATTCAGCTGCTGCTTTAAGCGGCTCTTCTTTTCGAGAGCATATCATCACCTTGGCTCCAAGAAGTAGTAACTGCTCAGCGATACCATAGCCGATGCCACTTCGTCCTCCAGTCACAAGGGCGACTTTATCTTTGAAAAGCTCTGGATGATATAAGATTTGTGAGGACATGACTGCTTACTAATTGTCTTAATACACTTTTGTGTAAATAGGTATTTGCTACAGCAAATAGATCATCAGCAAGTTAAGGAAAGTATAGGTCTATGCGAGGTGGATTATTGGCAGGGAAATGGGTTTAATATGTTTTATTCACTTAGGAGGTTTAATAGGTTTTGACGATGTAAAAAAGGCAAGTGGTATAAAAGCGTGTCAATAATCCTCAATGTAATTTTACTGAACGACGCTGCCTTTGAAAATAGTTTGCTCTACGATGATGTCCTTGATATCCATCGGATTTACCTTGAGTGGGTCGCTTTTCAGTATTACAAAGTTGGCCAGTTTTCCTACTTCTATAGATCCTATCTCATCTTCAAGATTAAGTGTTCTGGCTGCATCGATCGTTATTCCTTTCAATCCATCATAGACTGAGAT
>CALHUZ010000502.1 GCA_938039305.1 uncultured Saprospiraceae bacterium | reverse complement strand
TCTGACTAACACTACTTGAATTTCCACAGACATCTACAAACGTCCACGTTCGCGTAATTACAAAATCATTCGCACAACTTCCCGCTGTTGTTACATCAGTTGGGCTAACTGTTATATCTCCATCGCAATTATCTACTGCTGTTAAATCTACTGCCGATGGAACATCGCTCGCACATTGACCCGTAAAGGCTGCTGGGGCACTTGGAGGCACTGGTGCTGTATCATCATTTATCGTAATCGTCTGACTAACGCTACTTGAATTTCCACATACATCTACAAATGTCCACGTTCGTGTGATTACAAAATCATTCGCACATGATCCTGCAACCGTCACATCTGTTGGGCTAACCGTTATATCTCCATCGCAATTATCTACTGCTGTTAAATCTACTGCCGCTGGAACATCACCTAAGCACTGGCCCGTAAAGGCTGCTGGGGCAGCCGGTGGGACTGGTGCTGTATCATCATTTATTGTAATCGTCTGGCTGAGAATACTTGAGTTACCTCCGGCGTCTGTAAACGTCCAAGTTCGTGTGAGAACAAAATCGTTCACACATGATCCAGCTGTCGTTTCATCTGTAGGACTTACTGTTATATCTCCATCGCAGTTATCTGTCGCTGTCAAATTTGCAGCCACTGGAACATCATCTAAACATTGCCCAATTACATTCGCTGGAGCGCTCGGAGCGACTGGAGCCATATTATCTTCTACAGTTATTATCTGAGTACAAGTAGACATATTGCCTGAATCATCCGTAACAGTCCATGTAACTGTAGTCATGCCAATTGAAAACATCGCTGGTGCATCATTACTGACTGAAGCTACAACACAATTATCATCAGTAATGGGAGTGCCCAAGTTTACAGATGAAGCGGTACATATTCCAAAATCAGTTGTTACTATTAAAGCACTAGGACAACTTATAGTTGGCAGTTCATTGTCATTAACTGTTACAATTTGATCGCACGTATTTGTATTGCCTGAACCATCTGTTACAGTCCATGTAACCGTGGTATTTCCTATTGGAAATATTGCAGGTGCATTGTTAGAAAAAATTTCACCTGGACAATTATCAGAGGCTGTAGGAGCACCTAAGGCCACTCCTGAAGCAGTACATAATCCAGCGTCGCTATTTACAATAACAGAGGATGGACATGTGATTGCTGGGGCAATACTATCAACAACCAAAACAATTTGTTCACATGTACTCGTATTACCAACTACATCTACGACAGTCCATGTCACGGTATTCGATCCAAGAGAATAGATCGAAGGCGCATCATTGGAAAACGTTTCTCCTGGACAATTATCAGAAGTTGTAGGCGTACCTAAAGCGACTCCAGAAGCAGTACATAATCCAGCATCCACAAATACAGTAACCATTACTAGACAAGATATCATGGGATCTGTGTCATCGACGACTGTCACTAAATGTGTGCAGGTAGCTGAGTTACCTACTGTATCCATGACCGTCCAAGTTACAGTCGTTACACCTAACGGGAAAGCTGCAGGAGCATCATTAGTAACTGAAAAAATAGCGCAGTTATCTTCTGCGGCAGGATCAGCAAGAGTAACCGCTTTCGCTTCACAATCTCCATCAGCACTGACAGTAATATCCGCTGGACATGTAATCGAAGGAGGATCACTATCCGTTACAGTAATTGTCTGTTGACAAGAGTCTATATTTCCATAAATATCTTCTGCGATCCAAGTAACAATTGTAATTCCAATTGGAAAAGAATCAGGTGCATTATTGGTTGTGCTTGCAATACCACAATTATCATCCAAAACCAATGCTCCCAAATCTACACCTACAGCCGTACAGCTCATCCCAGCTGGAACACTTATAGCAGGAGGGCAGTTAATTATTGGAAGGACATTATCTGCGACAGTCACATTCTGCTGACAGGTAGCTGAATTTCCAGAGTTATCTAAAACTGTCCATGTCACTATAGTTGTTCCAATAGCAAAAGTCGTTGGTGCATCATTGCTTACAGAAGCAACAGAACAATTATCAGCAGTTACTGGAGATCCTAACGTAACTCCACTTGCTGTACACAAACCAGAATCCGTTCCAACATTAACATCTGAAGGACAAGTTATAGTAGGATCCACATCATCGACAACAGTTACTGTTGCAGTACATTGATCAGTATTGCCATAGTCATCCGTAACTGTTAGAGTCACCGTATTAACGCCTATATCATCACAATCAAAAGATGTCTGAGAAAGTGAAAGTTGTAAGTCAGTATCGCAATTATCTGTAGATCCATTATTAATATCACTTGGATCGATTGTTACTGTACCCATAGAAGTCAAGAAAGCTGCGTAATTAGCACAATTTGATTCTGGACCATCTTCCTCAGGAAGCCCAAAAGCATAGGTCAGGCTAGGGCATGTGTATTTGGCGAGACCCACATAATCCATTCTATAATCACGTCCACCTCTCACTGTAAATCTTGTAAAATTCGAGTAGTCGTGATTGGATATTGATCCACTGACGGACGCTAA
Source organism: uncultured Saprospiraceae bacterium (assembly GCA_938039305.1). Taxonomy (GTDB): domain Bacteria; phylum Bacteroidota; class Bacteroidia; order Chitinophagales; family Saprospiraceae; genus JAJRXG01. The sequence continues at coordinate 10,312 of CALHUZ010000502.1, read as the reverse complement.
AGAAGTGCCATCATCATCGAACAATTCAGCAGAATTCTGATCTAAGTCAGAACACCTTCTTAACTCAGTTAATACAAATGTATCTTCAGGAATAGATGGACTTACTGATGTTGAAATACTTCCCCCTCCTCTCTGATTATCTCTACGTTCAAACCCAAAATTATTCCCACTCTCTCCATTCCTATTGATATTATATCCGTCGAAATCATTATTTTCTATTCCATATCTGTTGAGCGCACATCCACTTTGACCATTGTCATGTCGAGTCTCTCTAACGACCATAACAAAATCATCAATTGAAAAACCCAGGTCAAACCAAACCCCGTCTGGATCACAATTTGTTATTTTGGTAAGGACAGATGCACCTTGAAAGGTTTCTGCAATAGCTCCTCCATTAGTATTGTTAGTCGCACCTACAACAGATTCGAAATCATTGAAATATTCAAATACTTCATCTGGATCTCCCGATGATCCGCAACCTCCGTAATACATATATATGGTTGTTCCAGCAATAGGAATTGAAGGCACCTCTACCCACACTATACCATTGGATGCATCATAAGTTTGTGTCCAATGATCTATCTCTGAGGATTGATCATCTGAAGTGAAAAGCAGATTAGAATAATCGGAAGCTATATCAGTTAGCATGGGCACTTTAAGCTTGACCTGATAATTGGTAAGCATGGTATCGCTTCCAGAGATTGTAATTGGTATTCTCTTTTCACAATCACAAACCCATGTAGCTTGTTGGGGCAAAAATGTTGTTTCTTTTTTAGACGACCCAGCCTCATAAAGTTTGTATGGATTGATTGTTATCATGCCCACTGGATCAAGGGACACTATTATATTTTGACAGTTAGCCGTAGGAGAAGCATCATCTATTACATCCACATCAACATTACAAGTCGACATCAAACCAGCATCATCAGTCACTGTCATAGTGACCATTGTTAATCCAAGACTAAGATTCGTTCCCGAGGGCACTGATTGAGTTACCGAAGAAACATTACAATTATCAGAAACAGTAACGGAACCGGTTAAATCAGAAAGCGACGCTCCACAAGAAGTGCTCGCAGAAAGAGTAATCGTACCTGGACAAGTAATTGAAGGAGCTTCTCCATCCGAGATAGTCACATCAAAAGAACATGTGTTTGTGAGACCTGACTCATCGGTTATTAAAAAAGAATTTGTCGTAGTTCCAATTGGGAAAGCGGAACCTGATGGCAGTCCTGTAGTTTGTGTAATTGAAGCAATCTCACAATCATCATTTCCAATAGTATTATAAGAAATCACCGCCGTACAAGATCCAATGTCTGTGGTAGTTACTATATCCGCTGGACAAATAATTGTTGGGTCTGTTACATCCATACAATAGCTAATTGTAACATCTATATTATCCACACAAACAATACCTCCAGAAACTGATAAATTGATCGTATTGTTTCCTCCATAATTGTAAGAAGCTGGCTCCGAGCAAGTGGCCCAAGAATTAGATATTACGGTGGGATTACAGGATCCACAACTACAATTTCCCGGCATTGCGGAAGTACCGATAAGATCAGCATTGTTTAATCGTGCTGTGATGGTAGTCGCTCCTGAGCATCCTCCTACTCCATTTACTGTAAGTGATATGGACTCTATGTAAGCTCCTGATGGAATAGGATCTGAAAATGTCTGTACTCCTCCTAACCAACCTCCAAAACCATTACTACATCCATAATCAGGTCCTGGAGATGTGCATATAGAACAACCACCACCAGTAAGATCCAGATTGAAGGAAGTCGACATTGGTGATGCGCAAGACAGTTTGATATCCCTGTCTTTATCTCTAATATCTATAACAGCACTTTTATTATTGCCTAATCGATAATTACGCAATGTATACTTTACGCCATCAAAATAGATTAAGTCTGGAATTTCAAACTCTAAGAGCATTTCGGCAGAATCAATAAAGGTCAGAGCATGTGCGACTTGAATATTTGTATTAGGATGGTACAACAAGAATTCAGATGTATCGAATAAGACTGTATCTATGCTGATATATTTCTGGACCTGATATTTGTTATCAATCGTATCGATTAAATCAAAATCATAAAAAGAAATATTGAAGAAGAAACTATCCTGAGCTAGGGTGTCGAATTCTGAAATATTGTCTATCCTAAAGGATGACAGATTTGTAATAGGACTTTTATCAACTGTCGATGTTACTCCATCAACCACTTTCGAGTTCCCAAAAGCATACGCAGAAAGGCAACTGAATAAAGCCAATAGCAATAACGAGCAAAGTTTTGCACTTCTCGCTGGATAAGACGGGATAGTAAAAAATAAACAATTTGTCAACAGTATAAACTTTACGTACTAATGGTTAAGCAATCTCGATAAGGTTGCCTTCATTACTGTTTTTGGAGTGTTTCCACTCGCTTTGGCTTACAAATAGGTACGTATAGCCATTTTCACGGGGGATGAAAGAACAAATATATGTAATAAATATGTAATATGTAAGAGGCTGAATGTTAAAATATTAACTACTCAAACCTAAGGTTAACCTTAGAGCATAGCTAAGGGCTTTATAAGAAGGTAGAAAATCTAAAATTGGTAGAATAGATACTATCTAACCGAGGAGATAGTCTTACTAGAGTACTTAAGAGAAAGCACTGATGTGATGAGCAAAAGAAGAGTTAAAATAATCAATCCCCATTCTTCCAAAGCCGGAACAACTTGAGGCAGAACTGTGAAACACGCTGCAGTTGTCGCTGCTCTCGCTACATCAGGAGCGCCACAGTAGACGACATATTCGCCAGGTTCCATAAATGGCACGGAGAATGACATGTCAGAAGAAGTAAAAAAAGTCGGATCTCCATCCTTCCAAATATTTACATCAGCACGACATTCTAACATACCTGTACCTCTTTCAAGCACTAAGGTGGTTCCAGCATAAATGGTATGGCAGTCTGCCGGGATATTAATAGTACTATTTAACTGAAGAACATAGTCTTGTCCGATGGCTGGAGCAGCCAAAAATATAGACAGTGATATGAACACCCAAAAAGCTAAAAACCGTCTTCTCATTTGATTTGTAATGACCAGCAGGCAAAGAAACTCCACCCTATATGCTATTCAATGACCAAAATAGTCATTACGCCATCTTATCTGTTGAGATATATTAATATTTATTATATAATTTTATTATATATATAATATTTAACCTATATGATAAAAATTATATATTATAAATAAAGTATGTAAGAACTAACCTATAACGGATAGTTTGCTTTCGGAAGGTTGGACAGATTAGCCTAACCCTATTCTTTTCTTATGTATTACCAAAGGCGTATGCACCTATGGAAAGTGCGTTTTAGCTTTTCATCGAATAAATATATCCAACCCTATTAAAGCTTTCGAATGATGACATCCCCGTGATAGGTATCGAATATAATGTCAGCTCCTCCCGAACCAATAGCGCCATATGTCCAACCTCCGATTTTAATCTCTCGTCGATTCCCGTTCTTTGCTTCTTCAATGCGAGGCTCAGAAGCAGAGAAGTCAAAATCTGTGTATATGTCACCCTTTCCACTTTTCATCTTGACATCAGCACTTAAATCGGAAGGGAAGGTTATATCTACATCTCCATGATAAGTGGTGAAGGCCATGGGACTATCGTCATACACTTCCGTAAATGAAGCTTTAATCGATCCATGATGAGTATCTGCTATGACCGCGCCTCCAATACTTTCCAAAGCTATGCCACCATGGTGAGAATTAACTTCCATAGCACCTATGACATTACTTATATTAACTTGACCATTATGGTGAGAAGAAACTTGTAGTGAAAAGTTCTTAGGCACTAATATCTTATAGTCTTTGCGATCATTGTTAGATGCAGAAATATTGACAAAGTTATCCTCTTCAGTTATCGTCACACCCATACTTCTCTTTGGTATTTTTTTCAAACCACTTCTTGAAGGTTTATTGTTCGTTGAAGATTTTTTTGCCATTATCTCAACCTCTACTGTACTACCACTATACCCTTCAATATCAATCGTACCATTATGATTGTATATTTTGAGCTTACCTGGCTCCGAAGGATTCGTGAGCGGTACAGATATCTTTTCATTTCCTTGCCCAATCAAACCATTGGCAACAGAGAAAACAATGAAGAGGAGTATATATTTAAAAGTAGATTTCATAATTCTATATTTTAAGTTTTTATTTTATAATTGCAGCAGATACATGTCTCCGTGATGAGTATTGAAGCTCAACATATGACCTCCTTTCCCAATAGACACAACCGTCTTATCACCTAACTTATATTTGGCCTTCCTTTTAGATCGAGATTCGTTTTTTTCTAATTTAGCAGGCATCTCACGCCAATCAAAATCAGTATAGAATGAGCCATGATGGCTATCAAAAGCAACTTGAACAGATGGCTCACTTGGCATAGAAACTTTAATATCTCCATGGTGCGTGTCAAAGTCAATATTTGTACTCGGAATAGTAACCATATCTACAGTTACATCTCCATGATGAGAATGAGCATAATAAACATCTGCAACATTCTTAAGTAAAAGATCATCATGATGATTCCAAGCTGCCAGCGCTCCTAACATACCATCAACATCAAGTGTTCCCTCGTGTGTGGTAACGACCAAATTAGTATTCTTAGGCAATGTAATATTTAGATCAAAATTAAAATCTGCTCTTTGCCTTTCCCTTCTATTCCAGTTCCCATTATTGAGCCCCTCATAATGCATGAATCGATCATCATAATCACCTTCTAAAGAGTAGTATGGGTTGTTAATAAACACTATCAATTGATTATCCAAAACCATAGTGTCAAAATATATCTTGCTTATAGCCTCTTCTAATTTTTTATTACTCTTCGCCCGCACTGTTCTCTCAACTTCAAATACTGCACCGTCTCGTTCGCTCCCTTTCACTGAAACTGAACCATATTTATTATAAATATGTACAGCTTCAAACCTTTCAATATTAAAATTTAAAATCTGCTTATCATTGTGTTTTTGGGCACTTATTTGAGGGCCTATTAAGAGCATTAAGATTATTACTATATACTTCATCATTCTATTATTTTATAAAATCGTTCTAAGACTTTCTTCCAAATGCACTTTGGTATCGTTTTCCAAGAGATCAGACTGCAGAAGTTCATTCCATTTTTCTGCAGACCTACTTTCTTCGAGGCTGATCATCACATCTGCTAACTCCAGCTGAACAATTGATGATTCTTGATATGGAATCGCCTCTATCAAATAAGTCCTCGCTTCAGGCATATCAGAAAACAAAACCATCGTCTCTATAGCTGTGAGTCTGACATTAACATTAGGATCCCTAAGGATTACTTTATTGAGTGCTTCTATAATTGTAAGGTTCGGATTATTCTGATCTCTTACTTCGTTGATACCCTTGATACGATCTGTTGCAAATGGAGTCTCTTCTAAGGAAGCAAAGCGCACATCTGAAGCGTTCTCATTTTCGACTATTGCTATCTCATTTGTTGCAGCTTCACCTATTCCAAAATCCATCCAATTTCCTATCGCCATACCCATGATAAAAGTTGCAGCCACTGCTAATTTCTTCACAGTAGATAAGTTAATTATGTTCTCTCTTTTTTCAGCTACCTTACTTTCTGACATCAGTGTTTTTACATCACTTTGTTCATTAAGCATTTTATAAAAGGCGACATCCATTTCCGGACGCAGTTCAGGGACTTCGATCATCTGAAGTTCTTTCCAACTTTCAAATGAATCTAATATTTCGCTTTTGTGCTTCTCATGATAGCTCGCTAATCGCTGAACATGCTTCTCCTTGTTGTCAAGATTACTTCCCAGTATATCCGTCAACTCGTCCATATGACTACTCAACTCCTGATCGAATGTATCTATCATCAATTACTATTTACCAAATTCTTAATTTCTAATATCCCTCTCATCACCCTACTCTTTATTGCATTTTCAGTGCAATCAGACATCTCCGCTATTGTCTTATAATCAAACCCATGATATCGACTAAGTATGATTGCATCTTTCTTCTCTGGTGATATCATTTCTAACGCTTTCTTTAATTTCTCTTTCTTATCATCCTGTGTCATCATATAAACTGAGTGACCAGTGAAAGAACCCTCCAGCTTCTCGTTATCAATCTCCACGGATCGACGCATCGGATCGTTCTTATTGATAGTATCTAACCAAGTATGTCTTGCGATTTTATACAACCAGTAGTTAAATGCTCCAGTGCCTTTAAACTGCTGCTTATATTTAATCACCTTGATGAACACTTCTTGTACTAAGTCCTCGCTCTGAGATCTGTCTCTTGAGCACCTAAAGAAGTAAGCAAATAAGCCCTTCTTATGGCGTTCGTACAATTGGCCCAATTGGTGAGATTGGCCGGCTTGCACTAACCGCATTATTTCGAGATCGCTAAGATTTTCCAAGTAGTAGCTGCATTTGATAGGAATAACTTACGATAATTCGAGAAGTTGCAGCTACAGAAAAAAAAATACTCTTTTAAAACACAAAGATTGATACCTCTGGAGAAGTATCAATCTTTATAAAAGGATATTATGTGTCTTTAATTATCTACCTCCTGGCTTACCCATCTTCTGCATATTGGCCATCATGTTCTGCATGTTGTTCCCTTTACTCATCATATGCATCATCTTCTTCATCTGATCGAATTGCTTGATGAACATGTTAATTTCGTGGATATCTCTACCACTACCCTTCGCCAAGCGCTTCTTACGCGACATATTGAGCAACTCTGGATGTGAGCGTTCTTCAGGTGTCATGGATTGTATAATGGACTCTACCTTAGAGAAAGCATTATTGTCGATATCAAGATTCTTAGTCATCTTACCCATACCTGGGATCATATTCATCAGACTCTTGAGATCTCCCATTTTCTTGATTTGATCGATCTGCTTGAGAAAATCATTGAAATCAAACTTATTCTTCTTTATTTTCTTTTCAAGCTTAGCTGCTTCTACTTCATCAAATTGATCCTGTGCTCTTTCAACGAATGAGATAATATCTCCCATCCCGAGTATCCGCTGAGCCATACGTTCTGGATAGAACATATCGAGCTGATCCATTTTCTCACCCGTACTGATAAACTTGATAGGCTTACCCACAGTATATTTCACACTTAGTGCAGCTCCACCTCTTGTGTCTCCATCCAACTTTGTAAGCACGACGCCTGTATAATCGATACGATCATTAAAGACCTTTGCCGTATTTACAGCATCCTGGCCCGTCATCGAATCAACAACAAATAAGGTCTCATTCGGATCTATACCGTTTTTGATGGCTTCGATCTCATTCATCATCTCGTCATCAACAGCCAGACGTCCTGCCGTATCGATGATCACAACATCATACTTTTGCTCCATCGCATGGACCAATGCATTCTGAGATATCGAAACAGGATCCTTATTCTCGACTTCCTTATAGATATCCACTCCTACTTGCTCAGCTAAGACAGTCAACTGATCTATCGCCGCTGGTCTATAAACATCACAAGCCGTTACCAGTACCTTTTTCTTCTTCTTCTCTTTTAAGAACTTGGATAACTTGCCAGTAAATGTTGTCTTTCCTGACCCTTGAAGTCCTGCTATAAGAATCACCGTAGGCTTACCACTCAAATCAACGCCAACAGCTTCTCCACCCATGAGTGCCGTCATCTCATCCATGACAATCTTTACCATGAGCTCACCAGGCTTTACTGACTTCAGCACATTGGCCTTACCCATGGCCTCTTCTTTGATCTTATCGGTGAACTCCTTAGCTATCTTGTAGTTAACATCCGCACCTACTAAAGCACGTCGGATCTCTTTGATCGACTGAGCTATATTAATCTCTGTTAACTTGCCTTCACCTTTAAGGTTCTTAAAGGCCGAATCGAGCTTCTCACTTAAACTATCAAACATATCTCTTAGGTATTAGCATGCAAATATAGATATACCAACTGCTTTTATGTAGACTAATTCTGCACCAATATTTACTCCATAGAGTTAAAAGAAAAGTAAATTCGTCGATTATATTGTCATAAATAGCATTCCGTACCGTTATTGTGTTGCCTAAAGTTATTGACTTAACAGTCAACCAAGTCCATGATTAAGAGAGCATCATTCAAATCACTGGGTCAAAACAGATCGACTACTTTCATGATATTGCTATCATTGATCTTAGTATTCTGTTCTTTTTACATCTCTACATTCTATCTAGCCTTTAATGAAACGCGTGTTGGATATCAGCTTTATGACCCGATTATAGCCTCTATCCCTGCCATAGATCTCAGTAGAATCATCTTTGCATGCACATACAGCTCCATTATAGTAGGCCTCATCTGCTGCATGACAACGCCAGAGAAAATAGTCAGGGTGAATCTATCCATCTTTTGCCTATTAATCTTCCGCATCTTAGCGATGTTTTTTGTTCCGTTGGAACCACCAGAATCTATAATTCCATTGGAGGATGAGTTTCTACTGCATACTACCTATGGAGAAAAAGTCTTACTGAAAGACTTATTTTTTTCCGGACATACAGCTTCTGTAGCGATTCTTTTCTTTCTGATAGACCACAAATACATGAGATGGCTTCTTTTGATCATGAGTATGGTCATAGGCACGATGTTGATTGTCCAACATGTACACTATACTATAGATGTAGTCGCTGCATATGGATTCGCTTTTTTGGCCTTCCGTTCTGGACAATGGCTGGCAGACAAGTTCTTAGTTTATAGTCGATTTGTAGTATTGTACCCAGCAAGATCATTGTGGGCCAAGTAGTCATTATAGACTGACGAAAAGAAAAAAATCAGCCCGCTCACCCCTATTTCATCTTCATCCAGTTACTTTCTAAGGGTTTTTTCGATCAAAATCCTCGTTTACCCCAAGTAATTTGGTTGTCTGTTTTTCTGTTTTTTGAGTAGTTGCTTTATAGTAGATATAGAGCGCTTATTGAAAAGAAGAAGTTATGACAAGCACAACCAAAATTACGACTCACTACATTCTAATTATAGCTACGTCTTTTGTACTGAGTCAAGTGGCTTGTTCTTTTGGGATAGTTGGACAAGAGAAATCAATTACCTACAATGACGAAGTTTATTTACATAGTGATCAGAGCGACAGATCAAAAGATGAAACAAACAATACATCAGATGAGCTTGGCAGTGTTTCTAAACGATATATAACCTTCGCTCCTAGTTCCTCAGACCTTTCTGTTCAAGCTATGGAGAGCATAAGACTAATCAGCATCTACAAAGAAAACCATCCAAACAGTGATATTATAATTACCTCCACATCACAAGAACAAGCGCAAAGCAATGCTCATAATGTTAAAACCTTAATTGAAAAATTTGGTATTCAGAGCAACCATATCAAAGTTCTTATTAGAGAAGACTATGGAAGCGTCACTGATACGACTCTGTTAATAAACGTAATAGACAATCAACCTAAAAATTATAAATACGTAAGTGCTGCGAATTAAAATTTCTGATTTCTTAATCATAAAATTCATTCCCATGAATATTTCAAAATTAATTATTTTAACAACCTGTCTTTTAGGTTCAGGTTTTATAATAGGACAAAATAGCGAACCTATAAAAGAAGACAGAATCGTTGTAGTTGTCGAGGATCAAGCAGCTATAGCCTCACTTGACTCTTCTGGCGCAATAGCTCAAGTTATCATGCTCATACCAGAGTACTTTGACGAGGATTTTGATGATGCACATTATATAGCTCAGTCATTAAAGAAAACCCCACTTAAAACAAGTGTCCTAAATAAAACCCAACCTGAAGCAATGGCAAAGGTAGAACCAAAGAGTGTCCTAAATAAGGATATTCAGTAACCAATCCGACCCTGGATTAGAACCATTTCGAATAAAGAGCTTGCATTTTTGCAGGCTCTTTTTAATTCTATAATATTTCGAAGACTGCGTAGGAACCTAAGTTAGGATAATCATCGCCAAACAAACCCATCTCGGCGACTTTAGAGCCATCAGCTTGAAGTACATTGATCTTCTGATCAGTTGCCAATAACTTAATAGCACTATTGCTTTTTAAAAAACCAAAGCGCAATGTATTAAACTTGTTCGTCAGTGATTTTTCAGGTGTATTATCCATCGTAGACAACCTTAGATCGAGTATAAGATACTTCACTCCGACACTTTTATAATACTCTGTTATTTTAGTTCGAGTTCTATATTGCTGAGCTATGCCATAAAAATAGCTCAACTGATTATCCTCAAAAGATCTGACATTATTCTGTTTGATATCAAAGGTTAATGCAGAACCAAAGTG
>CALHUZ010000501.1 GCA_938039305.1 uncultured Saprospiraceae bacterium | reverse complement strand
GGAATTGGAATAAACGATCCTAATCTATATATAGCTAAAATGGCAAGAGTAAAAAGAATCTTATTTCTAAGCTCTTTTATCTTCCAGATATTCTTGACGGTTTCTAAAAATTTATTCATCAGCTTGCTTTAGAGTTTTTCTGCAGTTCCCCCTTGAGCCTCTATCTTTTGAATAGCACTTGCTGAGTAGGCATGTGCTTTAACTGTAACCTTAGAAGAAATATCTCCGTTCCCAAGAACTTTGACCACATCATTCTTCTTCGTGATGCCTAACTTATATAGTACATCCGGACTTACCTCAGAAATACTAAACTTCGCTGCAATAGCTTCTATTCTACTTACATTAAGCGCTACGTATTCTACTCTGTTCGGACTCTTAAACCCTCTTTTCGGTAGACGCATCTGTAGTGGCATCTGACCACCTTCAAAGTTACGCTTATTAGAATATCCAGATCTTGACTTCGCTCCTTTGTGACCTCTTGTAGAAGTACCACCTCTTCCAGAACCTTGTCCTCGAGCTATACGCTTTCTATTCTTAACTGAACCTTTAGCAGGCTTTAAACCATGTAATTCCATCTGGTCTATACTTCTTCTATTGTCAATAAATGTTTAACCTTATTGATCATGCCCTGTACTTGTGGACTGACCTCCTTCTCAACAGAGTGATTCATCTTTCTGAGACCAAGTGCTGCGATAGTAGCTTTCTGCTTCTTAGGCTTGCCTATCACGCTTCTAACCAATGTTAATTTCAACTTCGCCATAATTTATCCTTCAAAAAGTTTCTCTAATGAAATCCCTCTTTCCCTCGCTACATCCTTAGGGCTTCTTAATTTCTTCAATGCGTCGATAGTTGCCTTGATAACGTTATGCGGATTAGAAGATCCTTGAGACTTAGCTAAGCAGTTGTGCAATCCACCGATCTCAAGTACAGCTCTCATAGCTCCACCTGCGATCAAACCTGTACCATCTGATGCTGGCTTGATCAAGATTTTTCCTGCACCGTACTTTCCTTTCTGCTCGTGTGGTATCGTTCCATTGATAATTGGGAACTTGATGACATTCTTTTTTGCATCATCTACTGCCTTAGCAATACATTCTGCAACATCTCTTGCTTTACCAAGACCATGTCCTACTCTCCCATTACCATCTCCAACAACAACAACTGCTGAAAAGCTAAAAGTACGTCCACCTTTAGTAACCTTAGCTACCCTGTTTAAGTTAACAAGCTTGTCTTTAAGCTCTGCTTCTCCAGGATTAACCTTCTTACCTTTATTTATATGCTTTGCCATCTTCTCTTTCTTTTAAAATTGAAGGCCACCCTCACGTGCACCATCAGCCAAGGCCTTAACTCTGCCATGATATAAATACCCTGCCCTGTCAAACACAACTGTTTCGACATTAAGAGCCTTTGCTTTATCAGCGATATCTACACCAACTGACTTGGCGATGTCTATCTTCTTTCCATCAGGTCTTCCTTTAGATGAAGACGATGCTAACGTTTGACCTGCTACGTCGTCAATCAACTGGCAGTATATGCCTTTGTTGCTACGAAATACGCTCAACCTTGGTCTCGCTGATGTCCCTCGAATCTTCTTCTTTAAACGAAGGCGAATTTTTTGCCTTGATGTTAATTTAGCTTTCATACTATTACTTTGCAGCGGTCTTACCTGCCTTTCTTCTAATTACTTCTCCCTTGAATCTGATACCCTTTCCTTTGTAAGGTTCCGACTTACGGAATGCTTTCAACTTAGCTGCTACCTGTCCAATCAATTGTTTATCGATTCCCTCAAGAACGATAGATGGACTCTTTCCTTTCTCCATAGCCGTAACTACACTTAACTCACCAGGAACCATAAAGTAGATAGGGTGAGAATACCCTAGAGTCAACTCTATAAGATTACCTGTATTCGCTACTCTATAACCTACACCGTGCAGTTCAAGTTCCTTCTTATATCCGTCTGATACACCAACGATCATATTGTTGATCAATGACCTACTCAAACCGTGTAAAGACTTGTGTCTCTTCTGCTCAGTAGGACGTGCCACTGTGAGAACACCGTCCTCTATATTAAGGATCATATCAGCATCTATATTCTCGCTAAGTTCTCCTTTCGGCCCTTTAACAGTTACCGTATTGAGCTTGTCAATATCAACTGTTACCCCTTGGGCTATTGTTATGGGTGCTTTACCTATTCTTGACATAACTATCTATTAGTAGACGTAACAAATAACTTCTCCTCCAACGTTCTCACGACCTGCTTGCTTCCCAGTCATAAGACCTTTTGAAGTAGAAACAATTGCAATTCCAAGACCATTGATAATTCTAGGAATATCAGTAGCTGATGAATACTTACGTAAACCTGGCTTACTTATTCTTCCTAATTTTCTTATTACTGGTTCTTTAGTCAGAGGATCATACTTCAAAGCTATCTTGATGCTGCCTTGAGGACCTTCATCCTCAAACTTATACTTCAAGATATACCCCTGCTTGTATAATATCTCCGTTACACTTCTCTTCATTCGCGATGAAGGAATCTCAACCACTCTATGCCCAGCTTTTTGAGCATTTCTTATTCTGGTTAGATAATCCGCTATTGGATCTGTTAATGCCATATTATTCTAAGTTTACCAGCTTGCCTTTGTAATTCCAGGAATCTTCCCTGATAAAGCCATCTCTCTAAAAGTGACTCTATTGATTCCAAATCTTCTCATATAACCCTTAGGTCTTCCAGTCAACTTGCAACGATTGTGCAATCTTACTGGTGAAGCATTTCGAGGCAACTTATCAAGTGCTTCATAATCTCCTGCTTCCTTTAATGCTTTGCGTAGATCAGCATACTTTGCTACCATTCTCTTGCGCTTTGCTTCCCTTGCTATTACAGACTTTTTCGCCATGTTATTCAGCTATATTTCTATTTTTAAATGGCATTCCCATTCCTTTAAGGAGTGCGTATGCTTCTTTGTCGTTCTTCGCAGATGTAACAAATGTGATGTCCAAACCTGTTATGTTATTCACCTTGTCAATATCTATCTCAGGAAAAATAATTTGCTCCTTTATCCCAAGAGTATAGTTTCCTCTTCCGTCGAATGACTTATCGTTAATACCTCTAAAATCTCTTACCCTTGGAAGTGCTACTGCAAGTAGTCTATCCAAAAATTCATACATCTGTTGAGATCTCAAAGTTACTCTTGAACCAATAGTCATATCTTCTCTCAAGTTAAAGTTAGAGACCGACTTCTTAGCTTTAGTTGGCACCGCCTTCTGACCTGAGATAGCTGTCATCTCATTAAGAGCTGCTTCCACTAATTTCTTATCCTGAGTAGCACCACCAATACCTTGGTTAATACAAATCTTCTGAAGTTTAGGAATCTCCATAACGGAGCTGTACTTAAACTCCTCCATCATCTGAGGACTAACCACTTCTTTATAGTGCGTCTGTAATCTTGATACGTACGACATTATGCTATGATTTCACCTGACTTTTTAGAAAATCTCACACTCTTACCATCTACTTCTTTTCTTCCTATTCTCGTTGGTGTTCCTGACTTAGGATCCAACAATAGGACATTAGAAATATGAATAGGTGCATTTATCTCATTGATACCTCCTGGCTGATCGTTAGTTGGTTTTGTGTGCTTCTTACGAAGGTTAACACCATCTATCACAACTCTCGACTTCTTAACAAGTACTTCGAGTACTTCACCTTGAACGCCTTTGTAAGCTCCAGCGATCACTTGTACAGTGTCACCTTTTTTAACATGAAGCTTAGGAGCAAATCTATTCTTACTCATTATATTAATTTATAGTACCTCTGGGGCAAGTGATACAATTCTCATGAAATCCTTATCACGAAGCTCACGAGCCACAGGTCCAAATATTCTTGTTCCTCTTGGTTCACCACCTGCATTCAAAAGGACAACTGCGTTGTCATCGAATCTTATGTATGAGCCATCCTTTCTGCGGATCTCTTTCTTAACACGAACCACAACTGCTTGTGATACCGTACCTTTCTTAAGACCACCTGGAGCAGATTCTTTCACAGTGACCACTATTGTGTCCCCTATAGAAGCATATCTTCTCTTGGATCCTCCAAGAACTCGGATACAAAGTACCTTTTTGGCACCTGAGTTATCCGCAACATCTAATCTTGACTCCTGCTGAATCATTTTACTTAATTATTTAGCCCTTTCAATAACTTCTACTAATGACCATCTCTTTCTACGACTTAACGGTCGTGATTCAATGATCTTTACTGTATCACCCTCATTACAATCATTAGTCTCATCGTGAGCTAAAAACTTGTTAGACTTACGGATATACTTTCCGTAAATAGGGTGCTTTAGTCTTCTTTCAACTTTGACAGCAATGGTTTTATCCATTTTTGTGCTTGTCACGACACCTACGATCTGCTTTTTATTATTCTCCATTGCCGTTATTTGTTTCTCCTTCTACGTGCACGAATTCTTGATCGTGACTCGGGAGCCACTTCTGTTAGTTGTCTTCTACGCAACTCAGTTGACAATCTTGCGACATCTCTTCTTGCCTCTCTTAGTGTAAGAGGATTCTCAAGACCTTTGATCGCATGATCCATCTTCATCTTGTTGTAAGCATTCACAGTGATATCATATTCACTCTGAACTTGCTCCGGTGTCATATCACCTAATTCTAAAAACTTCTTAGACGCCATAATATCTTATTCTACGTAGTCTATACGTGTTACAGTTCTTGTTAATACAGGCAACTTTTGAGCCGCTAATCGAAGTGCCTCAACAGCTACTTCTTTAGGCACACCATCCATCTCGAATAGTATCTTACCTGGCTTTATTTGTGCTACGTAATGATCAAGAGCTCCTTTACCCTTTCCCATACGTACTTCTTGCGGCTTAGATGTGATCGGCTTATCTGGAAATACTCTGATCCAAACCTTACCCTCTCTTTTCATATACCTCGTCATCGCGATACGAGCTGACTCTATCTGACGACTTGTCAATCTACCAGCAGTAACAGCTTTCAATGCAAATGACCCAAAGTCAATTGTACTTCCTCTGTATGCAAGGCCCCTGTTGCGGCCTTTCTGCATTTTTCTATATTTCGTCCGTTTTGGCTGTAACATGTTACTGCTCTTAAGTTATCTTCTAAAATAATTACTATCTATCTTCTATCTCCACCTCGGCCTCTTCCGCCTCCGCCACCTTGGCGTCTACCTCCACCACGATTTCCACCGCCTTTGCCACCTCTCTTATCTGTGTCCACACCTACATTAGGTGACAAATCTCTCTTACCTAATACCTCTCCTTTACAGATCCAGCATTTGATACCAATCTTTCCGTAGACAGTCAATGCTTCTTGTAAAGAATAATCAATATCTGCTCTAAAAGTGTGCAATGGAATACGACCATCCTTAAACTCCTCAGTTCGTGCCATCTCCGCACCATTTAATCTACCACTGATTCTAATCTTCACTCCTTGAGCTCCTGCTCTCATAGTGGACTGAATCGCCATCTTGATAGCTCTTCTAAAGTTTACTCTACCTTCTAACTGCTTTGCAACTGACTCAGCAACTATAGTGGCATCTAATTCCGGCTTTCTAATCTCAACAATGTTGATCTGAATATCGAAGTTCGTTATTTTCTTAAGCTCCTCTCTTATCAAATCTACCTCACTACCACCTTTACCAATGATAATACCTGGGCGAGAAGTGTGTATCGTTAATGTGATACGCTTTAAAGTACGCTCTATAACAACTCTTGCTACTCCACCTTTTGTGATACGAGCTTTAAGATATCTTCTGATGCGCTCGTCTTGGACAACTTTTTCGCCCATGTTCGGCCCACCGAACCAATTAGAGTCCCATCCGCGGATGATTCCTAATCTATTACCTATTGGATTCGTTTTTTGACCCATATTAATTATTCTTCTTCCTCTGATGAAGAGGCGCCTTTGGATTCGTTATTAGTTTCTAAAGTATTCTCTACTATAAGTGTGAGGTGATTCGTTCTCTTACGAATTCTCATTGCTCTTCCTTGTGGTGCAGGTCTGAATCTCTTCAACATCGTTCCTTCACCGACAAATACAGTCTTCACCTTAAGATCATAGTCTGCCGCGCTATATCCACCTTCAGATCTATCTTCCCAGTTAGCTACAGCTGAAAGCAATACTTTCTCAGCCCATGTAGAAGCTTCCTGTCTTGAAAACTTTAGAATATTAAGGGCATCATCAACTGACTTCCCTCTTATCATGTCTATCACCTTGCGCATCTTGCGTGCAGACATCGGACAATTTTTCAATTTAGCTACTGCCTCCATATTACTTTCTATTACCTCCGTGTCCTCTATAAGTACGTGTCGGAGAAAATTCACCTAATTTATGGCCCACCATATTCTCTGTTAAAAACACAGGAATAAAGGTCTTACCATTATGCACCGCTATCGTCTGACCTACCATATCTGGCGTTATCATAGAACCACGTGCCCAAGTCTTGATGACTGTCTTTTTGGATGAAGCCTGCGCTTTCTCCATTTTCGTTATCAGCTTATGAAAAACGTAAGGCCCTTTCTTTAGTGATCTTGCCATTTATATTACTTTTTACGCTTTGTAATGATTAATTTATCAGAGTGCTTCTTCTTTCTCGTCTTCTGACCTTTTGCCATAATACCTGTACGAGATCTCGGGTGTCCTCCAGAAGATTTTCCTTCTCCACCTCCCATTGGGTGATCGACAGGGTTCATAGCAACACCTCTTACTCTAGGCCTTCTTCCCATATGTCTTCTCGTACCGGCTTTACCAAGCACTTTAAGACCATGATCAGGATTAGATGTTGTTCCCATCGTTGCCTTACAAACAGATAAGATTCTTCTTACTTCTCCCGAAGGTAATTTTACAACGCAGTACTTTCCTTCCTTACCCATCAATGTAGCAGATGTTCCTGCTCCTCTCACCAATGCCGCCCCTTTACCTGGCGTCATCTCAACTGCATGTATAGCAGAACCTAAAGGAATCTCAGAAAGAGGTAGAGCATTTCCAATTGTTGGAGCCGAACCTGGTCCAGAAACAATCTTATCTCCTACTTTCAACTTATTAGGTGCAACGATATATCTCTTATCACCATTATAATCCACAAGCGCTATAAAAGCTGTTCTATTAGGATCGTACTGTAGTGAAGTCACTTCCCCTTCAATACCGTGATTTTCTCTTTTGAAATCAATGATTCTATATCTCCTCTTGTGACCACCACCTCTGTGACGCATAGTCATTTTACCGTCGTGGTTACGACCGCCTGACTTGTGCAGCTTTGTGATCAAAGACTTCTCTGGTTTATCCTTAGACAGTTCGCTATAGTCAACTGTAGCTTTTTGTCTTAGACCAGGAGTTATAGGATTATACTTTTTAATAGCCATCTTCTACAATTATATATCTCCGAAGAAATCAATTTCCTCTCCTTCTGACAATCTTACAATCGCCTTTTTGAAAGAAGGTTTTCTACCTTTTTGAATTCCAGATCTGGTATTCTTAACTTTAGACTTACCTGGCATGATTAGCGTATTAACTGACTCTACAGTTACTCCGTACATCTTTTCTACCGCTGATCTGATCTCTATCTTATTTGCCGCTTTGTTAACTACGAAAGAGTATTGTACAAGATTCTCAGAGAGATTCTCACTCTTCTCAGTTATGAGAGGCTTTATTATTATCTGCTTTGCCATCCTATTCTCCTTCGGTTGTGAATGATGATGCAATTTTTGCAATTGAACTCTCTGTGAGGATCAAACTCTTACAATTCAATATTGAAAAAGTATTGAGATCACCAGCTCTTACGACACCTGTCTTAGGTAAGTTCCTACCTGACAAATACACGTTCTTATCATAGTCCGCTGTTACTAAAAGACTTTTAGTAGGTCCGGCAACATTGTTAACAATACCTGCCAAAGCCGAAGTCTGTGGAGCCTCCATCGTGAAGTCTTCCATCACTTTGATTTCTCCTTGAGCTAATTTCTGAGTAAGAGCACTCGCTCTTGCCAATCTACTAACCTTCTTATTCAACTTAATAACATACTTGCGCGGTCTTGGGCCGAATATGCGACCTCCTCCTCTAAAGATTGGACTCTTGATAGATCCTGCTCTTGCAGTACCAGTACCCTTCTGTCTCTTTATCTTTCTTGTAGAACCCGCTATCTCTCCTCTCTCCTTAGACTTGTGTGTCCCTTGGCGTTGGTGAGCATTGTACTGCTTAACAGCTAAGTACATAGCGTGCTCATTCGGCTCTATGCCAAATACATCCTGTGGAAGTTCTAATGAACGTCCAGTAGATTTACCGTCTGTATCTAATATATCTAACTTCATTATCTACGGCTTTCCACTATTACGTAAGCGCCTTTATGACCTGGCACACAACCCTTAATAAGGATCAAGTGCTTGTCAGCAAATATTTTTACAACTTCAAGATTCTTCGTCTTGACTCGATCTGTTCCAGTCCTTCCTCCCATCTTCATGCCTTTAACAACTTTCGATGGAGTAGCACAAGCACCAATCGCACCAGGGGCACGTTGTCTATTGTGCTGTCCGTGTGTAGCATCTCCTACACCGTGAAAGCCATGTCTCTTTACAACTCCCTGGAATCCCTTACCCTTAGTAGTTCCGACAACATTTACTTTGTCTCCTTCTTCGAATAATTCATCCACTGATATCGTATCACCCAAGTTCTTATCCAAATCTGTCATATCAAACTCAACAAGCTTACTCTTAGGAGTAGTACCTGCTTTCTTGAAATGTCCTTGCATAGCTTGACTTACGTTCTTCGCTTTGCGATCTTGGAAAGCCAGTTGGAGAGAAGCATATCCATCCTTCTCTTCATCTTTCACTTGTGTGACAACATTAGGACTTGCGTCAATAACTGTCACAGGGATATTCCTACCGTCTTCTGCGAAGACACTAGTCATGCCTAGCTTTTTACCTATAATGCCATTCATTTATAGATACTTTTAGTATCAAAACCTATTGCGACCAATACAGCCGCAACACGTTAAAATTTTTCTTAAATAATATTACGAGAGCTTAACCTGGATATCGACTCCACTGGGTAGTTCCAACTTCGAAAGTGCGTCTACAGTTCGTTGGGTGGGAGTATAAATATCTATCAACCTCTTGTGGGTCCTCAACTGAAACTGCTCGCGAGATTTTTTATTTACGTGTGGTGATTTCAACACAGTAAACACTTCTTTCTCAGTGGGCAGCGGAATCGGACCGGTTACAACAGCTCCACTCATCCTCACGGTTTTAACGATCTTCTCAGTAGACTTATCTACCAAATTGTGATCGTATGAACGTAGCTTAATCCTAATCTTTTGATTCATTACCTCTTTTAAAAATATATTTTAATCGCCTTTAGCGGCCACAAAAGTAGAAATATTATTGGACTTGACCAAATAATAATTTAGGCATTTACTTCGCCTCTACTTTTTGCTATCACTTCGTCTGCAATTCCCTTAGGAGTTGGTGCGAAATGTGAAAATTCCATTGTACTTGAAGCTCTACCAGACGTGATTGTACGTAGTGCAGTCACATATCCGAACATCTCTGCAAGAGGTACATCTGCCGTCACAGCGACTGCATTACCCTTCTGCTCTTGTCCTTTCGGTAAACCTCTTCTTCTGTTCAAGTCACCTATCACAGAACCTATATATTCATCCGGTGTAATCACCTCAAGTTTCATAATCGGCTCGAGCAACACTGGCTTTGTACCTGATGACGCTGCTTTGAATCCTTCCTTTGCGCAAAGCTCAAATGCTATTGGCTTAGAATCCACTGCGTGTGTCTGTCCATCATAGACCCGTACTTTCATACTGTCCATGCTGTATCCTGCAAGAACTCCATTGTCCATCATGGCTTTAAAACCTTTGATGATAGATGGTACTAATTCCTTCGGAATTGATCCTCCAAAAAGGCCATTGACAAACTGTAGTCTTTCTTTTCCACTCTTAAACTCTTCACTATCTAAGAACTCCTGATCTGCAGGTCCTACCTCAAAGCTCATCTGAGCAAAAAGACCTGATCCACCAGACTGCTTCTTCAATCTCTCTGTATGATCTACCGTAGCTGTTAAAGCCTCCTTGTAACTTACTTGTGGTTGACCTTGGCTACAATCTACTCCAAACTCTCTTCTAAGACGATCTACAATGATCTCTAAGTGAAGCTCTCCCATACCACTAATAATGGTTTGGTTAGTATCTTCGTCAAACTTCACACGGAAAGTCGGATCCTCTTCAGATAGCTTAGAAAGTGCCAAGCCTAACTTGTCTATATCCTTTTGTGACTTTGGTTCAACCGCAACTCCGATCACTGGATCAGGGAATACCATTGACTCAAACATTAACGGAAACTTCTCTTGACTAAGAGTGTCACCAGTCCGTATGTCTTTAAAACCTACACCTGCTGCGATATCTCCCGCTTCAACCCTTGGTATAGGGTTTTGCTTATTAGAGTGCATCTGGAACAATCTCGATATACGCTCTTTCTTACCTGTACGATTATTCAATATATATGAACCTGCATCCAGTGCACCCGAGTAAACTCTGAAGAACGCTAGTCTCCCTACGAAAGGATCGGTAGCAATCTTAAATGCCAATGCACTAAATGGCTCATTAACATCTGGTTGAAGCACAACCTCCTTGTCTGTATCTGGATTAGTTCCAGTAGTCGCTCCAACATCCAGTGGAGACGGTAGGTATGCACATACAGCATCAAGTACTGCCTGAACACCCTTATTCTTAAATGCAGATCCGCACATCATTGGTACGAATGCAGCATCCATAACAGCCGCTCTAACAGCAGCTCTAATCTCTTCTACTGTAATTGAATCAGCATCATCAAAATACTTCTCCATCAATCCTTCGTCATACTCAGCTACAGTCTCCAACAACTTCTCTCTCCACTCCTTCACTACATCTACAAGATCTGCAGGCATATCGATGACTTCGAAAGTCATACCCATGTCGTCATCATTCCAAACGATCGCTTGGTTAGTGATTAAATCAACCACTCCTTTAAACGTCTCCTCCGATCCGATAGGCACCTGCAAAGGAATTGCTTTCGATCCGAGCTTCTCCTGAACATCGTTAACGACGTTGAAAAAGTCTGCTCCAGAACGGTCCATCTTATTCACAAAACCTATACGTGGAACTTTATAATTATCGGCAAGTCTCCAGTTCGTCTCTGACTGCGGCTCAACACCACTCACAGCACAAAACAAAAAGACAAGTCCGTCTAATACTCTTAATGATCTATTTACCTCAACAGTAAAATCCACGTGACCTGGTGTATCGATGATATTCATCGGATAATCCTGATCCTTCCATCTCCAGTTAGTTTTAGTCGCAGCTGAAGTAATTGTGATACCTCTTTCCTGCTCCTGCTCCATCCAGTCCATAGTTGCTGCACCATCGTGCACTTCACCTATCTTATGACTTAGACCTGTATAATACAGAACTCTTTCTGTCGTGGTTGTCTTTCCAGCATCAATGTGAGCTGCAATACCAATATTTCTTGTGAATTTTAAATCCGTTGCCATTAGGGTAATGTATAGATGTAAAAACTTTCTTTCTTAAAATTAAACTCTAAAGTGAGCGAAGGCCTTGTTAGCCTCTGCCATACGGTGCGTATCATCCTTCTTCTTAACTGCTGCACCTTCACCTTTACTTGCTGCGATGATCTCAGAAGACAACTTTTCAGCTATCCCTTTTCCACTGCGAGCTCTTGAATACTTAATCAACCACTTCATACCTACAGATATACGTCTGTTTGGTCTAATCTCTACAGGTATCTGAAATGTCGCTCCACCCACTCTCTTACTCCTTACTTCAACACCTGGGTATATATTATTCAATGCTTTCTGCCAAGTCTCATGTGGATTCTCGCCAGTCTTCTCTTGTATTATATCCATTGCATTGTAAAACACGTCAAAGGCTGTACTTTTCTTGCCAGAAAACATCAAGTTATTGACGAATTGTGTAACTACAATATCCCCGAATCTTGGGTCCGGCTGAATTACACGCTGTTTTGGCTTTCTTTTTCTCATAATAGTCTACTACTAAAATTATCTACTTCTTAGGTCTTTTTGCTCCGTACTTAGATCTACTCTGAAGTCTATCTGAAACACCAGCTGTATCTAAGGCACCTCTTACTATCGTATATCTCACACCCGGAAGATCCTTTACTCTTCCTCCTCTGATCAATACAATACTGTGCTCCTGAAGGTTGTGACCTTCACCCGGTATGTAGCATATAGCCTCAATACCATTTGACATTCTTACCTTTGCTACTTTACGAAGCGCAGAGTTTGGCTTCTTAGGGGTGGTAGTGTATACTCTCGTGCATACTCCTCTTTTCTGAGGGCATGAATCAAGGGCACGTGACTTACTGGTTGTAATCACTTTCTTTCTCCCCTTTCTTACTAACTGATTTATAGTTGGCATATGTAAAATTTCTTTAGCTTCTTCAAAAGCGAGTGCAAATGTACGACTATTTTGGATTCGCGCAAGTGTAATCTCAAGAATTACATTTTTTTATATATGTAAGTATTCTATACGTCTCACGTCCTCTATTTGCAACATTAATTGGGTAGATCTAATCTCATCACAGAATAATTAAACGCCAGTATGTCTCCATTCAGTTGCACAGGCTTTAAAACTATGGATATAAAGGGCATTATAGCGAACTAATAGTCCAGAAAATACGCTGCGTCATTTGACCATTACTTTGCACAAACCGTCTTCTGAGCTCGTCGATATCCTTTCCTTTCGATCAAATCTTCTTAGCTAAAAAGAGATTGTAGCTTCATAGCAACCCCCATATCGCCATCAATCTTAATCTTTCCAGACATAACTGCAGTCATAGGGTTAAGGTCTCCTTTGACAAGTCCTCTGAAGTCATCCATCGATATATTGATGGTGCAATCTGCTGAATTGTCAACGTCACTAACAGCATTAGTATCTCCACTGCCGTCTATATAGATCTGCTGTCCACCAAAATCAAACTTGAGTGTCTTTCCTAAGGCGTCTGCAGCTTCAGCCTTAGATTTCACGCCAGTTAAAATACTCTCAAATCCTGGTGCTTCCTGTGGGACACCATTAGATAAAGAACCTTCAACAGTCGCCTTTCCATTCCCTCCACTTGTCGACCGCTCTACAATACTTGAAGGAGCAGCATCATAATTCACTTCATCTATGATCATCTTAGCTAAGATCTCTCTCATGATCTCAGAAGAACCACCACCTATAGTTCCTACTCTGACGTCTCTATAAAAACGAGCCATCGGATATTCTTCCATAAAACCATAACCGCCATAAAATTGAAGACATTGAGTGGCCACTTTCTCTGACAGTTCAGTTGCTAATAATTTTGCCATAGAGCAAAGCTTAACGTCATAGATCTTATCATTGAACATTTTACAGCAGTGATAAGAGAAGGCTTTCAACGCCTCTACTTCAGAAGCTAATTGCGCTATTCGATGTCTTAATACTTGAAACTTGTTGATTGGTCGACCAAATGCCTTTCGTTCAGACATATATTGAAGAGATAACCGAATCGCTTTCTCCATACCTGATACAGCTGCTGGAACAGCACAAAGTCTTTCTAACTGAAGACCGTTCATAAGATAATAAAACCCTCTCCCCTCTTCTCCGATAATGTTTGCTACTGGCACACGAACATTATCAAAGCTGATTTCTGCGGTATCTGAACAATGCCAACCCAATTTCTTAAGCTTTGTCATCGACACCCCTTCCATTTCTTGTTCGATCACCAATAAGCTTACACCAGCTGCGCCAGCTGCGGGGTCAGTCTTCACTACAGTGACTATGAAATCTCCATAAACACCATTTGTGATAAAAGTCTTAGAACCATTGACTACATAATGATCGCCATCACGAACTGCCTTAGTTTGAATATTTTGGGCGTCAGAACCCGCACCAGGCTCCGTAATTGCAATAGAACTTATCAAATCTCCAGAAATGATCCCTGGCAAATACTTTTTCTTAAGCTGATCAGAACCATACTTAAGTATGTATGGACCAGACATATACTGGACAACCTGCTGTGTAATACAAAATCCACCTGAATTCGACTTAGCTAATTCTTCATTAAAAACAACATCATAAAAGAAATCCAAATTAGAACCGCCATATTCTTCAGGGTAGCCCAATCCTAAGAAACCTAAGTCTCCCATCTTCTTCCAGATATCTCTAGGCGTCCGACGATCTTCTTCCCACTGATCAATATGAGGAAAAGCTTCTTTTTCTAAAAACTGTCTAAGCGAAGTTCTGAATAATTCATGCTCTTCTGTAAAATAGTATGAGTCCATATCTTATGCTGCTATTCTATTATTATTTCAATTCGTACTTAAGTAAATATTCTAATTAATTTCTTGACGCCATTTCTAATTTTCTTGCTTTTTGTTGCGCCTTCAGTTCTCCGAAATATTTAGACAAGACTGATCTTGCGATCATCACCTTCATTATTTCATTGGTTCCGCCGTAGATGCGCTGTACTCTTGCGTCTCCATAATACCTTGCAATTGGGTATTCCCAAATATAACCGTACCCACCAAATAATTGCAGGCACTCATCGATCATAGCACACTGCATATCTGAAGCATGGTACTTAGCCATTGAGGCCAACTCCGGCGTAAGCTTGCCTAAAGCCAACAATTCAGAACACTTATCAACAAATGCAGTCGCTACTTCTAATTTTGTAGCAACTTCTGCAATTTTAAATTGCGTGTTTTGAAATCCACAGATTGGTTGCTTAAAGGCTCTACGCTCTTGTGTATACTCGACAGTATGCTCTAGAGCACCGCGTACAGCCCCTATCGCACCAAGTGCTATTGTCAACCTTTCACGAGGCAACTCAGTCATCATCTGAATAAACCCAGTTCCTTCTCCACCAAGCAAGTTTTCCTTAGGCACTTTTACGTCCTCAAAAAAGAGTTCACATGTATCACTCGCCTTCAATCCTAATTTATGAAAAGGATTTCCTTTTGTAAATCCAGGAGTACCTGAATCAACCACAAGTAAACTAATGCCTTTAAAACCTTTTTTCTTGTCTGTTTTACATGCTACAATTGTAAAATCTGATGTATATCCAATTGTTATAAAAGTCTTACTTCCATTTAAGATGTAATGGTCGCCTCTATCTTCAGCATACGTCTGAATCGCCTGCACATCGCTCCCAGTACTTGGTTCAGTCATACCAAGCGAACCTATCAATTCTCCGCTGGCACACTTTGGCAAATACTTCTCTTTCAAATAATCACTACCATGCTTTTCAAAATAAGGAATAACGATATCTGAATGCATAGATATAGCCGGTGCTGCTGCTCCATATCTTGCTTGCTCTTCTATCAGCAAAGCTGAAAAGCTAAAGTCAAGTCCCATACCACCATACTTAGGATCAAGTGTAATGCCTAACAATCCCAACTCACCTGCCTTCAACCAAGCTTCACGGTCACAATAACCTTGCTCCTCCCACTTCTCTCGATACGGCAATACATATGTCTTGAAATATTCTTCAATCGTCTTCTTAAACATCTGATGTTCCTCAGATCCATATACTGTGCGTGGAAGTTCGTATGGCTTAATCATTTGCTATTATTTTCTAATTATAAATTTTGTCTCTTAAATTTTAATACATTCCTTTTTTAAAAAATTGGAATCTTAAATATCTTTAATCGCTTGAAGAATCCAAGATCTTGTGGCTTTGGGTTCAATCACATCATCTATCTCATACATGGTAGCCATGCTTAAGGCCTTACCTCTTTCATATGCTTGTTCAACCATCTTATCATAATATTGTTCTCGCTCATCTGGATCACTGATGGCTTCCATCTCTTTTCTAAACCCTAACTTGACAGCACCTTCTAACCCCATAGCTCCAAACTCTCCTGTCGGCCAGCTAATTGTGAAAACAGATTTGCGTGTTCCTCCACCCATCATCGCCATAGCGCCAAGGCCGTAAGCTCTTCTTAAGACCACAGACATAAAAGGCGGCTTAAACCTAGCACCTGAAACGAAAAGTTCTCCAGCTTTTCTAACCGTGCCTTCCTTTTCTGCTTCAGGACCAACCATAATACCTGGGGTGTCTATTAATGAAACAATTGGAATATTATAATCATTACACTTATCAATAAATGCCGCTGCTTTGGAAGCATTAGCCGCAGTGATCGCACCTGCATCAACAGATGAATCATTCGCTATAATACCTACAGGTTTCCCTTCTATCCTTGCAAAGCAAGTGATCATGCCTCGCGCGTAATTGGGCTTCAACTCTAAAGTGGAGTCTTCATCAAAAAGTGATAAGATCAACGCTCGAATATCAAATGTGCGCTTGCGATTATTAGGAATAATATCTTGAAGAATAACTTGATCTGGCGCACTCCAAGATTCTAAATTCCCTTGCCAATAACCAAGATATTTCTTTGCAGCAATGATTGCATCGTTTTCATTTTCGCATAGAATATCTATAACCCCATTAGCCGTCTGAATATCTGCTGGTCCGACTTCCTTAGGATGAAATTTTCCAAT
>CALHUZ010000500.1 GCA_938039305.1 uncultured Saprospiraceae bacterium | reverse complement strand
GTCTATCTCAGGCAGTTCCTCGTCCAATTCAAATTCGTCAAGTTCAATATCATCAAATTCGTCAAGTTCTACCTTCTGATCCATCCGAAGATCTCTTTCTTCTTCTGGATCTTGTTGTTTGTATCTGGAGCAGTCTGCTAGCTCTTGGAATCCAGCTGGCGGATCAGGAAAAGAGACATCAGAATTGTAAGCTATGTCGCTATCTGCTTCTAAACGCTTCATATATTTTTGAAACACTGGTCGAGCCATTACAAAGCCTTGGCCATCATCCAGTGTATAGAACCTTACCCACTTCTAATCTCCTCCGACCCAAGTTCCAGTCACAAGGTTTGGTGTAATGCCCATAAACCAGCCATCTGCATAGTCATTTGTAGTGCCAGTCTTTCCGCCTGCAGGAACCTTTAATCCAAGACCAAAACCACCACCTACGTTGTTACGAAGCATATCAACCAATACTGCGTTGTAAAGTCTATTGAGTGCTCTCTTTTTCTCTGGACTGCTTTGATAAACGACTTTGCCATTCTTATCCTCAATGCGAGAGATGAATGTTGGTTTTGTATAAACACCGTCATTTGCAAATGTGGTATAGGCACCCGTCATCTCCAAAACAGATAAATCAACAGAACCTAATGCTAACGAAGGCACTTCGGGGACAACATATCTTCCACCATTAATTCTTTCAAACTTATCGATACCAACATTATGCAGCAGGTCTCTTACTGGTTCTACAGTGCCTAACTCTTTTACAATTCTTACTGTGATGCTGTTTTTTGAGTATAAAAGCCCTTGATAGAGGTTATACTTATTCTGTGTGAAAGTACCGTTGGCATTAGAAGGTGACCACTCAGCATCTACATTGAAGTTAGCATCGCCAGGAGCGATCGTATATTGGATATCATTAAAAGTCTGACAAGGAGGTATGCCTTGAACACCTATAGCCGTAGCATAGACGAAAGGTTTAATAGTTGATCCTACCTGTCTTCTCATTGTGACGTGATCATATTTAAAGTATTTGTGAGAAGGTCCTCCGACCCAAGCTTTGATCTCTCCAGTTCGAGGATCAACAGACAGCATGCCTGCTTGCATATGCCTAAGGTGGAATAAAACAGAGTCTCTTCTGGACATGACACGTTTTTCAACGCCAGATTCTTCATAGGAGAATAGTGTTGCCTCCACTTCTTCATCAAATTCTTTCTTAACCTCACTCGTGAAGTTTTGCCAAGATGAAGAGATTTCTTTCCAAAGTCCATCTTTCATCAACCGCTTAAATTCAGAGCGACTATCAGAGTTTATTTGATTTACATATTCTCTATCTTTTTGAAGCTTTCTTATTGTGGGCTCCTTGAGCTCAAGGCCGAACTTATCAACGCTTTTTTTACTTACCTCAGAGAAGTTCTTGTCATAAAGATCTTTATAAAGATCAGTATCTCTTATCCTTCTCTCAAGTCCTTCTTTTCTTAGAGCTTCTTGATCGCCTTCTGCTTCAAAGGTGAAAGGGTTCTTGCGATCCCAGACACGCCAGTAGCGTTCTTGTATTTCTTTGAGATGTTCTTTTACAGCATCTTCTGCATGTTTTTGGTATCTGACATCTATTGTCGTGTAGATCTTAAGTCCATCTCGATAGATATCATAAACACCACCATCAGGCTTATGATATTCTGGTTTTTCTAATAATGGTTTTAACCACTTGGTCAGTTCTGCTCTGAAGTATGGAGCGATACCTTCACTCTGGGTGCTTCTATTGAAGTTGCTCATGTTAAGTGGTTGAGCTTTCAAGCTATCAAATAGAGGTTGCTCTATTTTTTCATTGTTGAGCATACTACTTAGGACCACATCTCTTCTTCCTTTAGATCGCTCTGGAAAGCGCACAGGGTTATAGAGTGCAGGGTTTTTTAGCATACCGACTAAGAGTGCTGCTTCTTCAACATTGATTTCTTTTTGGTCTTTGCCGAAATATATCTCACTCGCTGAGTGAATACCATGCGCTCCATTGATAAACTCAAACTTGTTGAGATACATGGCGATGATTTCTTCTTTGGTATATCTTCTTTCTATTCGAACTGCAGTAATCCATTCTTTGAACTTGATCGAAGCCAAACCCATAGCTCTATTAATAGATGATTTTCCAGATAGGCTTTTGCGCTTGAAAAGAAGCTTTGCTAATTGTTGGCTGATTGTACTTCCTCCACCACTGCTCTCTTGTCTTAATATCACAGACTTAATGGCAACACGAACCAATGCCCTAAAATCTATTCCAGAGTGACTGTTATATCTGACATCCTCAACACTCAAGAGGGCATTATAAATATTGGGAGAAAGGTCTTTGAAAGAAATGAATTCGCGATTCTCTATGTAGTATTTGCCGTAAGGGACCTCATTAGAATCATATATAACAGAAGCGAGGTCGTACTTAGGATTTTCTAGTTCTTCAAAACTGGGTAAGTCAGACTGAGAAACGATGACAATCACTATGATAGACATCAGGACTCCCATGATGGCTCCTGCCCAAAGTAGGCGAGCAACCCACTTGATCCAGCTTCTTTCGACAGTAGATGCCCACATGTTCTTAATCCAATTCATGTCCTAACAATGAAGCCACAAGATAATGTCAATATTATAATAGGCTACAAAGAGATCTTAGAAGCTTCAGATTAATTGATTTCTTCTATTTCATCATCGAAGGGATCGTCTAAGAGCTCCGTTGAAGGGACAGCGTACGCATCACAATCAGTTGTGATAGTTATCTCAGCGGGAACCTTAAATTTTGCTTCAGTATTGAAACCGATAGATTCATCGTTTTCGATTCTGGTCATAAAGTCTAAAAAATATGGTCGAGCCATACGCCCTCCTTGACCTTCTGTTATCGATAAGAATCTTATGAAGTCGTATTGTCCTCCTACCCATGTTCCTGTTACTAGGTCAGGTGTAATGCCCATAAACCAACCATCAACGTGATCATTTGTAGTACCTGTTTTTCCACCGAACTCTGTTTTTAATTGAGATCTGACAACACTCGATGCATTCTTGAGTAGCTGTACCATGGCATAGTTAACATTCTCATTTATAGCTCTACGACTGCCTTGGCTTTCTTCATAAATAGTGACTCCTTGATAGACGATTTTTTCAATGAAGATGGGTTTAGGAGTTATTCCATCATTAGCGAAAGTGCTATATGCCCTTGTCATCTCCAACACTGATAGAGTAGGGGTACCAAGAATGATAGATGGATATTCTGGAACTCTGCCCTTAGGAACACCCATACTTTCAACCACCTCAACGATTGGCCTGACAGATCCTAATTCATTAAGAAGACTAACTGAAGCTGAGTTCAAAGATCTTTTTAGTCCTTCTTTGTAGGTAAGCACTTCACCGGTAAATTCTCCACGAGTATTTTTAGGACTCCAAGCTTCTTCCAGTTTAAATTGAGGCCCTGCCGGAATAGTCTGTTGCATATCGCGCATTGTCATGCAAGGAGATATAGCGTTGTTAAGCGCAGCGGTATAAAGAAAGGGTTTGAAGGTTGATCCGACTTGCCTTTTACTTGTCTTGACGTGATCATATTTTTGTATCTTATAATCACTTCCGCCCACCCATGCTTTAACATGACCAGTCTTTGGATCGATTGAAACAGATCCGATCTGAAGAAAGCTCTCCATATATTTTATAGAATCAAGTGGTGTCATTTCCATTTCCACTTCACCATCATAACTATAGACAAGCATCTTGCGCTTTTTATTAAAAGCTTCTTTGGCTTTTATAGTTAGAGCTGACGATTGTTTTTTCAGTGTTTTCCAATTTGGTGATTTAAGAATCATCTCATAGATGTCGCTCTGTGATTGACTGAAGGTTTTGTTAGACACTCCTTTTTCTAAGTAGTTTTCATCTTTTTCAGCTTTCCTTAATCGCGCAATATCACCAGAGTAAAGTCGGGCCTCAGGAATTTCTTCTGTTATGCTTCTTATTATTTTATCAAGGTACTTGTACCGAAGCTTTTTATATCTATCTGTTTGTTCGACTTTGGTCATTAAGTTGCTTTCGCGACTTTTAATCTTTCGATCCTTTTCCCTATCTGTAAGGTCGGAATCATTTTCAAAATATTTCCAAGGGTCTTTCCCTTCCCATATTTCGAAGAATTTTTGTTGTTGGTGCTTCATGTTCTCTCTTGCGGCAGCTTCAGCGTGTATCTGGTATCTTGAATCAATTGTGGTATAGACTCTTAGGCCATCAGTATCAAGGTTGAATGGTGCACCCCCTGGTTTTGTAAGGCCGTGTTTTTCAAAAAGGCTTCTTAGTTCTGTTTTCAAAACAGACATAAAGTGAGGAGCTGGTCCACTATAGTTTTCTCCTCTATTGAATTGAGATACGTCCACCTCGCCTTTTCTAAATTCATCGTATTCTTTTTTGGATATAAATGAGGCATTTTTCATTTGTGAGAGTACAACATTACGCATGTGTGTCGATCGTTCGTTCGCTCTTATCGGATCATATGTTCTTGGATTTTTAAGCATACCGATAAATGTGGCGGCTTCAGGAATAGTTAAGTCTTTTTGATCTTTTCCAAAGTAAATTTTAGCGGCAGATCCAACACCATTAGCTTGATACCTAAAGTCAAATTTGTTAAGGAACATAGCCATTAATTCCTCTTTAGTATATCGTCTTTCAAATTCAATGGCTATCGCCCATTCTTTCATTTTTTGCCATACGCGTTTGGGAAAAAAGCGAGCGGGTTTTTCAGTAAAAAACTGCTTTGCTAACTGTTGAGTTATTGTACTTCCGCCACCGTTCGTTCCAAGAAAGGCTATTGCTCTAGCCGTGCCTCTCGCATCGATCCCACTATGATCAAAGAATCTAATATCCTCAGTGGCGATGAGCGCATCGACCAGATGAGGAGATAGATCTTCATATTTAACCCATTGTCTATTGCGCTGGAAGTATCGGTCTAACTCTTCATTGTCAGCAGAATAAACGATTGTTGACTCTTCAAAGTTTGGATTTTCTAATTCTTCGGTATTCGGCATTTTTGTATTACCGACGTATACAAAAAGACCTGCAAATGTTAGGAGGCCAACAATAGTTGAGATCCATAATCCCAGGATGATAAATCTATAAGGGATGCGATTAAATAGTTTTCTTTCAGGGCTATCCATCCTGATTAAACTTAAAATAGAAGGTTATTAGTATAAGAAGTTCTACATGGATATGACCTGCTTAAAAGATGAACGATATTCAGTAGGGTTTTGAGATGTCACTTTTTTAAATTGATTATTAAAGTGAGCGAAATTATTGAAACCACACTCAAAGCAAATGTCAGAAATAGCTCGACTTGTCTCTGATAACAATTTGCAGGCGTGGGTAATCCTTACTTCATTGACAAATTGGGTAAATGTCTTAGCGGTTTGTTTTTTAAAGAACCTACAAAAGGAAGGAATGGTCATGTTGGTAAGGGCGCTAATCTCTTTAAGAGTAATATCTACTTGAAAGTGATCCATGACGTAGTTGAATACCACTTTTATTCTGACGTGGTCCTGAAGTGACGACTTAACAGTGACCTTAGAGGCATTGAGCAGATTATATTCTTCACTGTGAGCAAGAATGTTGAGTATTTTGAATAGAGAGAGAAGTTGTTCAAAATCACCTTGAATCGCCATGCGATCGGTTATTTTTCCAACTTTTTCTTTAGTTGTCCCGTGAAAGGAAACCCCATGCTGAGACCTGCTTATAATCTCGGATATATTAGATAGCTCTGGTAGATCGACTGTGAGATTCTGAAAAGTCTCAGGATGAAACTGAATGACATTTTCACGATTGCGGGACGTAAATCGATCCGTAAACCCATAATGAGGAACATTAGAACCGATCATGAGGAGATCACCAGAAGTATAATACGATATGTGATTGCCTATATGTCGCTTGCCATTTCCTCTATCCACATAGACTAATTCAATCTCAGGATGATAATGCCACAAAGGGGCGTTGTTAGGTTCAGAATCATTAAACCTCATAAAGCTTAAAGAACGACCAAAAGAGTACTCTACTTTTTCAAGAGATGGCTTTTGGGCAATTGATGAGAATTCTTCTTCTGCAAGTATCATTTGTACAAACCAATTATTATTTGGAATCAAATACAATATTAGGACTTTAATTATCTTGATGCTGAGGATAAATACCTATTTGGGTTAATATAGTTGTATTATATGATAATATAGAAGTAGAAATGTGCCCTTAAGTGGTCTTAACTTTGAATTGTAATTAGTACCCCCTAAAGATTCGAACATGAATAAGATAGTTTTTTACATAAATATGCTCCTTAAACGATTCTATGACTCATTGGTCAGAATCTAATATTGAAGTAAGCATATAAAGGAAACAACCGAAAGAATTAGTGATTCAACAAGCTCGGTAAGAGCTTAGGTATCGCGATAAAAAATAGTTAGTTTTTCATACGACAAAAAAGGGGCAAGTGATAAAGATCACTGAGCCCCTTTTTTCTTATGACTCGTCGAGGCTATACTATGAGAATAGGCTTATGTTTGAGTATGAATTTGACCAAAGACATCTTTGGAGAACGGCCGAAATTTGCTGTTCTAATTGATCCCGATCATGAAGACCACATAAATTTCGGGCTTCTTCTGGGCTTTATGGCCAAAGGTGTGGCAGATATAGTTCTTGTAGGCGGAAGCTCTTCCGAGAGAAACAACATAAATAGTGTTGTTCAAAAAATAAAATCCGTAACAGATATACCTGTTCTTCTCTTTCCAGGAAATAGCATGCAAATCACGGATCAAGCAGATGGATTGTTATTGCCTTCCCTTATATCTGGTAGAAATTCAGAATATCTTATTGGCAAGCATGTAGAAGCGGCGGGTGTCATTTACGAAAGTGGCATACCTGTTTTTCCGATGGGCTATATATTAATAGACGGCGGATATCAAAGTGCCGTTTCCTATGTCACTCAGACTGCCCCTATCCCAGCTAACAAATATGAGCTTGCTGCTCAGACTGCACTGGCTGGACAACTACTTGGGTTGAGTTGTATCTATTTAGAGTCTGGCAGTGGAGCTAATGAACCAGCCAAAAGGGAGATGATCAAGTGCGTTAGAAAGCGAGTGGATATTCCTCTTATAGTCGGTGGTGGCATAAGAACTAAAATTGATATTTCCAATGCCATAGATGCAGGAGCGAACATGGTTGTTCTTGGGACAATACTGGAAGAAAGCCCAGAACAAATCACCTCTTTATATGAGGCTTTCGCTGATCAAATCGCTGTATGAACAAAGGACTGGTCATAAAATCTACGGGTAGATACTACATATTAAAGGAC
>CALHUZ010000499.1 GCA_938039305.1 uncultured Saprospiraceae bacterium | reverse complement strand
TTTTTATATCTGGCCAAATGTCGATATTAAAGTGAGATTTGGCCAGATATAAATCTGTGTTGTGCTGAATATTGAACCGCCCTTAACGCAGATAAACAGATCACTTGCATAAATATTATAAATATCAGAGCACTAAGCTCTTCATCAAATAGATAGATATCATCCCCCAAGTTGTCCCGGTAACCATGCTTAAGATGGCAAGTATAATGGCATGTGGCATCCATTCTTCATTATAAGCAGCGGTGACCGCAGGAGCCGTTGATATGCCTCCTACATTGGCCATGCTGGCTATAGGCAACCATGCCATATGTAACTTTAATTTCCATGCTACCAGAATCATGATGAGGTAGTGTGAGATTAACCATCCAATGGAAAGGATAATCATAGAGATAGGAAGCCCAAAGTTTTCAAAGTTGAGCTTGAGACCAAGTATGGCCATAATTAAGATGATGAGTATGCCTCCGATCTTCAAGACGAGTGCGTGATTCCAAGAATTGATAAAATTACCAAGCAACAATCCAGCTATAGAAAGAAAGATGATCTTCATTAAGAAGTTAGGAATTAGAAAATAACTTGCGATTATAATCAATACTATGGCTGACAACGTAAGTATGGGCGACTTGGCTATATCTACTTGATCCGGTACAAAGTCTTTGACCTTGTCTTCGATTTTAAAGTATGAATTCCAGCCATCACTTCGCTTTATAAATTGAAACATCAAGATGGTCCATAGATTCACAAGGACATTGTCCATCACCAGAATAGTGATAAATAATTCTTCAGAACAATCACTTAATTCTTTCAACACCAACTGGCTTGTGCTTCCACCGATCCAAGATCCAACCATCGTAATCATGCCTTGCCAATAACCTTCTGTGATAAAAGTATCATAGACACTTGGTGCTATATATTTGGTTGCCAATCCTATAGCAATGGGCATCAAAGCGATCATCATAGATCCCGAAAAGAAGGTCATAATCGGTCGCCAACCTATGTGTTTTAATTGTGAGAATGAAAGTGCACTCATCACAGTGAGGATGGCAAGTGGCATGATGATATTCTTACTCCATTGATGAAGTTCTATACTTGCTAAATCAAGACCAAAGGTATGGGTGATGCCAGCTGGGATAACATAAGCAAAAAGAATAGCAGGAAACCAATTGAGTATTGTCGTTATAGACTTTGACTCAGAAGATCCTAATGCTTTAACGATTAGAACAGTGCCTATGACAATTACAATACCAATGATGAGAGGAGTCATAGCGTATGGAGTTATGATTCGCTAAACTCTTGAAGTGCCTCAACTAAGTAATCTATATCTGCCTTTGTGATGTATATCGACAATGATATCCTTAGCGCATTCAAATCAAATGTGCTCATAGGCCGACAGTCGATATTATAATTATCAAATAAGTATTCCTTGGCATCTTTTACATCCTTGTTGACCACTTCGACTACTTGTATCGCAGCAGAAAGAGCATCCATAGAGGGGGTCTTCAGTCTAAGTGAAGGACTCTTTTCAATCTTCGACCTGAAGTATCTTTTTAATTCATAAGAACGCTCATGGATCTTCTCTTTGCCGACATAATTATAAAATTCTATGGCAGCACCTAATCCAAGTAGCTCTGGGAGGTTGCGTGTATTATAATTTTCTAATCGACGTATCGTCTCGTCTTTATGTCCTCGACATACGATCAGTGGTTTGAGATGATGTTGACTTGATTCCTTTGCATAGAATATGCCTGTTCCTTTTGGCGCGAAGAGCCATTTGTGAGCACTTGCTGTATAAAAGTCGCAGTCTAAGTCATGTAGATCCATGGAGATCATCCCTGCACCTTGAGCGCCATCTACTGCTACTAGGATGTCCTGCTCATGTGCCATCTGAGATATCTCTTTGACTGGTAGCATCATGCCATTAGTATTTACGATATGACACATAGATATGATCTTGGTCTTTGGAGTGATGGCCCTCCTATATATATCGACAATTTCTTCAACGGTGATAGGAGAAAGGGGAAGTTCGGGGCGCACTATTTTAACACCTTTCGATTCTTGGAATACTTCCCAGCAAACCCGCCCCGATGTATGTTCATGATCAGCTAATATCACTTCATCTCCAGGCTTTAGATCAAAACTCCGTGCTATGAGATTCATGCCTTCTGTAGTGTTGTGAATCAGCGCTATCTCTTCATTGGAAACAGAAAAAATATCTGCAACACTCTGTCTAATCTCCTCTTTTTCGTCGTCCCAACCGCCCCACATGTACTTTGAAGGAAAGCCATCTAAGGTATCTCGAGCATGGGATGTTGCCTTTTGGACAAGCAGTGGACTGCCTCCAAGAGATGCATTATTAAAATATCGTAGTTCAGGTGCAAAAGAAAATTGAGATTTAATCAAAGCCCAGAAGTCCTCTGAGGAGTCATCTGAACGTCTTTGAACATCCAGCAGATCTTTCTGAGTATTTAAAAGGCCACTTCCAAGGTTAAGATAGGGAAGGGTAAGGCCCAGCCCTAAGGACTTCATGAATTTTCTTCGCTGTGTAGTTTTCATGTGTTTAAAATTTATTAGCAATCAAAATATGCAGATAAATTTCTGCACCCATGGAACCGCTTCACTCTCGCATGACTTTTTTAATCATTCCCTTGTAGGAGATATGATGAAATAAAATTATGCTCGTTTCATATGGTTAAGGTAACTAAGTTTTGAAAGCGATTTTTCTACTCGCATAGAATTAATTAGCTTGATGCGAAATATCCCTTATGAACATACCTTACATAACAGGAGCATTTATAGAAGAGCATACTGATTATAAAGAGTTGGTAGCGCATCTGAAAAATGGATTTAAGCAGAACAAGACAGAAGTTCCATTGAGAAGTCACTTCGAGATCGAAAGTGATCCTAGCGGAACCTTGTTGGTTATGCCAGCTTGGCAAGTAGATCAATCCATCGGTGTTAAGCTAATTAATGTCTTCCCTGAGAATAAGGATCTTCCATCCATTAATGGTTTGTACATCCACTTTGACGGAAAGACAGGTCAGCCTTTATGCATCATTGATGCTAAATCCTTAACGAATAAAAGAACTGCCGCCGCTTCGGCTCTTGCAAGTTCGCTGTTGTCAAGGGTTGATTCGAACTCTTTGCTTATGTTGGGCACAGGAACACTGGCGCCAGAATTGATTAGAGCCCATGCAGCAGTTAGACCTATCACTAAAGTGTATGTCTGGGGACGAAATTTTGCGAAAGCTCAAAGGCTCTGTGATGACCTTAAGGATTATACTTTTCAATGTCTTGCCTTAGCAGATTATAAAAGTGTCATCGGTGAAGTAGATATTGTCTCTAGTGCCACGATGGCTCAATATCCTATTATTCCAGGAGCTTTGATTATGCCAGGCCAGCATGTAGATCTGGTAGGATCTTATAAACCCAGTATGCGAGAAGCAGATGATGATGTCATCAGAAAGTGTAAGATCTATGTAGATACGATGGAAGGAGCGACAAAAGAATCTGGAGATATATGTATTCCTATTGCCGAAGGAGTGATCACCAAGCAATCCATTAAAGCAGAATTCAATGGCATGTGTCTAGATGATTTTGTAGGGCGTACAGATTCTGAAGAAACCACTTTGTTTAAATCAGTTGGTTATGCGCTTGAGGATTTAGTCGCTGGCACTTACTATTGGAATCAACTTAAGAATGCTGATTCATGAGTGTGTTTGATAGAATCAAGAGTAAAACAAAAGTAGAAGTCTCATCGGACTTCCTGAAGATCGAGACGATCGACATGCACACCGGAGGCGAACCGCTACGGGTGGTAGTAGATGGGATGCCAGAATTAGAAGGTGATTCTGTTCTCGATTACAGAAGATACTTAAGAGACAATCATGATGGCCTTCGTAAGGCGTTGATGTATGAACCAAGAGGTCATGCGGATATGTATGGTTGTTACTTGACTCCTCCAAATGCAGTGCATAAGTCTGAAGAAGCAGGAAACTTTGGTATCGTTTTTATGCACAACGAAGGATATAGCACGATGTGTGGCCATGCCATCATAGCTATCAGTAAACTTGCCGTTCAGATGAATTGGATAGATGTTGTAGAAGGGGAGAATGTGTTGAAAATAGATGCGCCATGCGGAAGGATCAAGTCATTTGTTGATGTCAGTTCAGGTAAAGTGAAGGGTGTTCGATTTCATGGTGTTCCATCTTTTGTTGTTGGATTAGATTATAAAATAGAGATTGCAGGTCTTGGCGAGGTTACCTATGACTTAGCTTATGGCGGAGCATTCTATGCTTATGTGGATATGGCTAAGAATGATTTAGACTTCGACCTTTCAAAGAATAGCTATCATCTGTTGATCAGTGCAGGCATGGATATAAAGCGTGCAGTAATGAAAGAGAATCAAAGTATCATTCATCCTTTCGAAGAAGACTTGAGCTTTCTATATGGCACGATATTCTTAGAGACCGATCTTTCCAACTTAGAAAGTAAGAACGTTTGCATTTTTGCAGAGGGCGAAGTGGATCGTTGCCCTACTGGTTCTGGTGTCTCAGGTCGTATGGCCATCCATCGAGCACGAAAAGAAGTTGACTATAATCAGTCCTTGAAAGTAGAAAGCATCGTTGGAAGCACTTTTATGGGTTCTTTGGTTGAGGACTTAGTATATGGTCCTCATCAAGCAGTTGTGCCTCAGGTAGAAGGTACTGCGTACATCACAGGGCAGCATACTTTCAT
>CALHUZ010000498.1 GCA_938039305.1 uncultured Saprospiraceae bacterium | reverse complement strand
TGTTCTACTCGTATAACGTAATGATAGGATGTTATGGTTCATTAATATGTGGCTTATATATAGGTCAGAAGAGAATCACATAGATGCTCTTTTCATCCTTTTAGCAGCCTTTTTTACTCTTCCGTTGATCCAATTTGCTTTTATAGCATATCTCATATACTGCAGAGGCGTTTCATGACTCATAAAGTTTAATCGAGCGTTGAACATCCATCTTGGGAAATATCGATGAAGTATAAGTAGGTTGTTAAGTGTGGCTGTAAAAACATGGGGCCAATCTTCTTTGAACTCAGGATGGGGAACAGGGCATGCCTTGTTGCGATCATTGTCACTTAGAGATGTTGATTCAAGTTTGGCTATGACAGCGGCACTAAAAACTTGTTGGCAAAACAAAATAGATTGTAACGTAATCGAGCCTTTTGAAAAAATAGCTTTTGCTTCTTTTTTTGCGAGTCCATCTGCAGAACAATTGACGAAGAGTGTTTTCGGTGAGTAAGGAACATTGCCTTCTTTTAATTGAATCTCTTCTGATGTGATCCTATTGATTCGACCTTTTCTGATGATGTTTTGAACGGTACGCAGTTTTTTCAATTCGGTAGAATCGATAGTGGCGCATTTCCATTTACTCGGCAATTTATTAGTATCTAATCGAAGAATGCCTCCTTCTTTTTCCATAGCTAAGAACACATCATCAGCCTTTGTTGCCTTGATCATTAATTCGCCATGCATAAGTACCTGTTTGGCAACATTCCCAACTTGAAGACTTTCTCTATTAAAGATCCATGCATCGTTAGGGGCGATCCATGATATG
Organism: uncultured Saprospiraceae bacterium; assembly: GCA_938039305.1. Taxonomy (GTDB): domain Bacteria; phylum Bacteroidota; class Bacteroidia; order Chitinophagales; family Saprospiraceae; genus JAJRXG01. The sequence continues at coordinate 2,820 of CALHUZ010000498.1, read as the reverse complement.
TGATTAGCGTCTACACCTTGATCTAACAAGTAAAGTACTGCGTCCATTCCTGTTTTACCATTTCCAACCACACAGAAATATTCCCACTGACTATGTCCTTTGTAAAGATCATTAAGCGCTACTAAAGATACACCTTCATCGACTGTGAACTTTGGTGGATGTGTAGATGGTATTTCTACATTCATGTAGGTGGCATCTACAATTTTCTTATTGATTTTGTATTCAATAGTTTTTTCTGGATGATTTAGATTCGATATTTTATTATTTCCTAAATAGCTATGTTGATTCAAAAATTGAACATGACCACTTGATTCAAGTCTATTCAAAACTTTCTCATAGTAAGAGAGGATCTCGGTTTTTGAAGATAAGTCTGAACTTCCATTTCCTAAGGTTAGAGAATTCACTCCATAGAAAGCTGCTGGTTGATGTAATCGTACATATGGGTATGCGTCAACCCAGTGTCCTCCTATCTTATCTCTTCTGTCTACAATTGTAATATGTGAATTGGGTTTTTGAGTGTGTAACTCGTCTGCAAAAGCAACACCCATGGCACCAGCACCTATGATTAAGTAGTCAGTTTCTTTAAAAGTGTTTTCATTAATTAACTCAGGCATAATTAGAATCTATATTTTTAGCATATTGACAAAGTCTGATTATGTGACTTGCCGAATGAGTTTTTATTGTTGGTTGTTTATCATTGTTTTTCGAGACCCGAAGATGCCCAGACCTACTATATAAAGAGCACAAAGCGCAGCGATATAAAATGAGAAATAACAGATGATGTTGAGTGCTTCGCCATTGGCGCCAAGACCTCGGCCAGATGTGAAAGGCGAAGATTGGTATCCGAATGTATTAAACCAAAGCATAACGATTGTGCCGTAATAGAGATGCTTTGTTAGCTTTGTACTAAGCGTTAGAAAGGGACTTGTAGCTACGATCGCTAATGCAAATATTCCATTCATGATAGGTCCAATATGTGCATTTCGCCATAATTCTTTTGTTTCAGGCAGTGAAAGTTCTAATGGAGGGATAGGCCATAATTCAAGTTTGCCTGCAAGTGCGATAACCCAAGCCATGCCTCCTAATAATCCGATGCCTATAATTATAAAACTATGAAAGACAAGACTGCTGCGCTGGTATTGAGAAAGACTTGAATTAGAATTTTCCATTTTCTTGTTTGTGAGTTAAAGTTAAAAACTATTAATGACCAGTACCCCGGTACTTTCAAATTTATTCATGTTAGGCAATGCTCTTGTTGCTTCTTCAAGGTTGATGGTTTTTTCAATCAGCTTTTCAGGATGAAGTTTTCCTGATACGATCATGTCCAACATCTCTGGGTATTTATGAGCTTGCATGCCATGACTGCCTATGATTTCTAATTCGTTGGCGATAACCTTTTCCATAGGAATCTTAGTCTCTTCATGCCCTCCAACCATAAGTCCCACTTGAATATGCTTTCCTCTTTTTCTAAGATTTGCGATTGAGTTAAAGCATGTCTGAGGACTGCCAAGGGCATCAACTGAGACATGGGCACCACCTTTAGTTAAGTCTTTCACTTGATCTATTATATGATTATGATGACTGGCATTGATGGTATGGATAGCACCCAGTTCTTTTGCAAGAACTAAGGTTTCTTCTTTAATATCAATAGCTATCACTTGAGCTCCAAGAGCATGTGCTATCATTATGGCAGAAAGACCAACACCGCCACATCCATGAATAGCGACATATTGTCCCTCGGTAACTTGACCTTGAGCGACTATGGCCCTATATGAGGTAATGAAGCGACATCCTAAAGTAGCCGCAGTGACATCATTTATCTCATTGGGTATTTTTACAAGATTAGTATCTGCAAAGTCTAAAGCCACATATTCTGCAAAGGAACCCCAGTGAGTAAATCCGGGTTGAGATTGATGATCGCAGACTTGATGATTTCCACTATTACATTGTTCACATGTACCGCATCCACATACAAAAGGTACTGTGACTCGATCACCTATTTTAAAGTTCTTGATACCTTCACCTAAAGCAACGATAGTACCTGCAAGCTCATGTCCTGGTACATGAGGGAGTATAATATCTGAATCATGTCCCATCCAACCATGCCAATCACTTCTGCATAACCCAGTTGCACCAACCTTGATGACCACACCATGAGATTTAGGACTTGGATCTGAGACATTATGAATATTAATGTCGCCTTGATATTGATGGAAGATGGCAGCTCGCATTACTCTCTGTGAAACTATTGTGAATGTTATCCTAAGTAAGATAATAGAAGATAATAGATGTGATCTCTTATATAGCATAAATAGACACCACAATGCTATTTCAACATATTCTGGTTCGATCTCTGTTATTCCTACACACTTTTCATATTTTGCTCGACACATAATCAATTACCACTTCGACATGAGAATACTATACATACTTATCGCCCTTTTATGCTTCAGCGATTTTGGCATTTCACAAGACATGCCGCCTGCACCAGATAAACTTTCAGAGCGGTTTCATGGACTGAAGTTTCGGAACATAGGACCTTATAGAGGAGGTCGAAGTAATACTGTAAGCGGTGTTGTAGGTGATCCCATGACATACTATATGGGAACGGTAGGTGGTGGTATCTACAAAACACAAGATGCTGGAGTATCTTGGAAGAACATAACTGATGGTCAGCTTAAGTCAAGTTCTGTTGGAGCGATCGCTGTATCAGAAAGCGATCCTAATGTCATATATGCTGGCATGGGCGAACATGCGATCAGAGGAGTGATGACTTCTTATGGCGATGGTGTTTATAAGTCAACAGATGCTGGAAGAACA
>CALHUZ010000497.1 GCA_938039305.1 uncultured Saprospiraceae bacterium | reverse complement strand
CCTTGTCATCAACAAGCGTAGACGTTCTAAACCTCTCGGTTAACAATACCTATAGTTCAATCATAAGATGACTTCATCAAGTCACTCCTTGATAATTAATCTTATACAAACCGATTGATAGAGTTCGTTACGGATATCTATAAATAATAGACCAGATGGTAGACTTGAGATATCAATTTGATGTGCAGGACCTTCATAGTCAATCGTCTGAACTACTGTACCATCTATCGTTAGTATTCTAATATTATAATTGTCATCGAGACCCGCTATTTCAAATATATCAGATGTAGGGTTAGGATATAGGGAGATGCCATCCTCTTCTAATAGCACATCGATGTTGGTACTTACATCACTATCTGGGGTATTAGGATTACAATCATCATCTATGCCATTATTAGGAATTTCTTCAGTGCCTGCACAAAATTCCTCAAAGCAGATGTTATCCAAGTAAAGTGCACTAGTGTTAAGCCTAAAGTTAAATTCGAGTGCAGCAGTGGTTGTGCTCGGCTCGGTCATCGTAAATATATATTCGTAATTTTCCTTCGATGTGCCTATATCAATGCTTTCCGAATTGATTGACTCTTCTGACTCTTCTTCAAAGTAGATGATTAACGCTACACTTCTTGTAGCGTCGGCATAGGCATCAAAACTCACTCTGTAAGTCTCATCTTGAGATAAGGTGAAAAGACCTTGTGCCATTCCCGCATCATCAAAGCTAATGTTATCAATATTCGCCTCTCCATTATCTACTGTAATATCTGCTCCCCAAGTCGACCAGTTGACCGTAGTTTCTTGGAACTGGCCATTCTCTACAAAACCACATGGCTCGATTACTTCTCCAACGCAATTACAAAATCCATCTTCTATGTCATTTACCGTTAAAGGGTTCCCATCATCACATGATGTACCTGGCTCGATATAATCAGGTGTACCTGGACAGTTACAATAATGATCTAAACTTCCCATAAGAACAGCCTCATCCATAAAATTAGCTGCAGTGATATTCTGACTTGCATCATTAATATTACCCTGTTCACCGTCCAATTGATCCAGGACAACAAAATCTATATGATACATTTCCACATTACATAACAGCTCATCACCAGGTACTGAGACAGCAAAGTAAGCTGCTCTAGGGTTTTCATCTGGAAAGAAACCCGGTCGATCAAATGACTGAAAGGGCACTAAGACATGTTTTGTCGTACCATCGATATAAGTCAACTTTAGAGTGATATCTCGAGCTCTTCCATAAAATTCTGGAGCATCATCATAAGTCATATTCTGAAGCGTAGCGAACATTTCTGGATCAGTAGGATCTATGATCGGCAATATCGTACCCTTGTACTGGATAGGTTCATAAATGATGTTGGCGGCGATATTAGTGGGATGAGCACTTCCGTAAATGAGATATGCCTCTTGTTCGATTTTTTCTTTTCCTGGCAGTCGAAAATCATTTTCTTTAAAGGTGTTTTGTGGCTGCGAAGGATGTCTGATAAATACTCTTTCGCCATTGACTATAGAAGCTATCGGATAGCCATCATTTTCACGAAAGTGGAAATCTAAAAGCTCACCTCGATCTTCTATCTGTCCCCAATAAGGTGTACTTCCTAAAAGGTAATTACTTATTGCCATAGCAGAAAAAGCACCAAAGCCATCCCAAGGTCCAGAACCATTGCTTCTTGTTTCATTACAATAAAAACCACGTTGCATAGCATCGCTTCGCTCAGTTCCAAAGACACCACTTTCATCCATACAAGTGGGACTTACAAACTCATAAGTTGCCTGGATGAAATTCCAAGTGTCTCCTCTACCCGATGCCTCTTGTTCTTCTCCTGCAAATGGATAAGAATATTGATCTGGATTTGGAATTGTTCTTCTATAATCTTCTACCCAATGAGGAAGCGATAGCGCATGACCCAGCTCATGGAGAAATACATCCCGATATTCAAAGCTGACGAAGGAACCATCACCACCCCATCCTCCTGGATCAAGGTTTAGTGTATTTCCAAAGTAGATCGTATTAGGTGAGTCACCTGTTGATACTCGCATGGCATCTATCACAAGATTGGCTTGAAAATTTATCATACCTGTATTGACATTTTGATCACCGATCAAATCATTGGTGGTAAGAATTACGGTATTATCATCTTGGTTATTTAGTGCAAACTCTGGCATCACCATAGTACCTGGAAATTGGCCAAATCGAATGGTACTGGCAGGTATAGCAGAAGCAACTTCTTGTAGGAAGTTATCAAACACTGGTGTTCTATGGGCTTCATGATTATAATCCATGAAATCCATATTGACTAAGACCAAGTTGAGTTCGGTATATGGTCTGATCTTTAGATCTGCTTGTGTCAGTGTAAGCATATCATCCCCTGCAGTAAGGCGCAGTTCTAATCCTATCTTGACCCAAGCCTTGGGTAGTGTTACAGAAAAATATTCATCAAAATTTGCAGTTGCCAGATTGATGATATCACTGAGTTCTGCAGGTCCATCTAAACAAAGTATACCAAGACTTTCTCCGTTCATGATACCTTCTACTTGCACATCTGGCGCTGCTCCTGTACCCGTTACAGCCATCTGAAAAAGTGCAGGTCGTTCTCCGATGGTGAAGAATAATGGATGGCCAAGCGGATGTCTATGCGTCTGAGCGATATATACTTGTTCGATACTGGCAGTAGCATTCTCGAAGCCTAAACAAGTGCCCTGGTCATCAGGCTCAGGGAAGACATACTCTTGATAATTATAAGAAGCTGGCAGTGCCATATTGGTATTGGGGATGATACTTCCCATGCACGATACACTTTGATGTGTGTCGGAGGCGGGGTTGTCTCTAGATAACCCGCACAAACCACATGAGCAAAATGAATCTTCTTGTGGTTCTTCTTCTTCCGGTTCTTCTTGCCCTTCACCTCCAGTTAACTTGAGCATTTCTGTTGCAAGACCCGCCCCAATACGTAGAAAACTCTCCGCATTATTGTGCCAATGAAATCCAAAGTCAGGCTCCGGTGAGACAGGTCCAAGTCTCCAAAAGTCTCTGGTATCAACATATGCTATATGATCATGACCACCATTTTCGATTGCATTTATCTGTGCAGGCAAGACGTGTCTTTGTAGGTTTCCTAACCAAGTACCTTCCGGCTCCAAGTCATAAGCGCCATTTCCTGTAAGGGCCACAACAAAGGGCAAATCTGGAGACTGTAGATCTGTGCGTATATCAGTGATTAGATTATTTAAGTTCTGCTCATACGCTTGCGCAAATGCTAGCTCATCGCCATCATTCCAACCCTGAAACCAACAGAAACCAGAGATCTCGACAGTACCTCCTATAAAAGAAGGGAAGTCCTCTTCTATATTCTGGATCGCCTCATTGATGTCTGATATCATCTGAGTATAGTAAGTTCCTGCAGTCCCACCAGCACTGGGCGATCTAAAATCTTCTGCAAGACTCTTTCCGCCCCAAGCTGTTTTGATGATAAGAATCCTACTTTCTTCATCTTCTGCGATCAAGTGGCCAAAGGCCAACTCTGGCCCGATCTGATTAAATGAAGCGCCTTGTCCGACGGTTAAATTTTCAGTTATAACTGTACCGTCCTCTTGCTTATGACGATACCAGACATCCTCTCTTACTATCCAATCCCCATCGCCATCTTGGACGTAGGAAAATTCGTTAGCGGCTGGATCATTTGCCATGAAATGAGTTAATGTACCAGCTGTATTCACTGGTTCTACATCGCCTTGACCTTGCATGTTAGACTGGCCTGCCATGATGAATACCTTAACACTTTGGGAAAAGGTAGAAGACGTAACTAAAGTAAAAAGGATGAAATAAATCAATCCGTATCGAGCATATGTTTTGTTATTCATTTTCATAAATATTTATTCTGTAAAATTCTTGATGAATTTGATCCAATAAGCCATCGATCGATAATGAAACAACCGTACCTCAAAAAACCCTACCAGTGATGTGAAGTAATTCTAAGAAGGTATTCAGAATAACGCCCACTAAATGTGATAACACAAGTGAATACAGTTACTTTTGGAAACTATAGAGCATCAGCACTTATGCCAAGATCAGTTTGTGAAGAAGAAGTATTTACAGGTCTATTTACTAGTCATGCTAAGTCTCTGATCAATTTTATTTATTACAAATCTGGTAACTACTCGAGTGCCGAAGACATCATGCAAGATGCCTATATCAAGCTATGGAAGGATTGTGCAAAGGTAGAATTGGAAAAGGCTAAATCTTTTCTCTATACTGTGGCGAATAACACCTTTCTTAATGAAGTAAAACATAAGAAGGTCGTGCTGAAATTTAAGAAGCGTGGTCATAGCCAAATCACAAACGAGTCACCACAATACTTACTTGAGGAAGCCGAGTTCAAAGCGAAGTTAGAAGGTGCCATTGCTGCCCTACCAGAAGATCAGCGAGTGGTCTTCTTGATGAATAGAATAGATAAGATGAAGTATCGAGAGATTGCTGAACATCTTAATTTAAGTATCAAGGCAATCGAGAAAAGAATGCACAAGGCTTTACTTCAGTTGAGAAAAGTTTCAAAACAGTTGTAGGGTTTTTACCCTGGAAGTTGTTTCATATAAAATGGATTGAAGAACACATTGGACAATAAAGAACACATACTTGCAAAATGGCTCTCTGGAGAGATAAGTGATAACGAGCTCGTGGCCTCAGAAGGAGAAGAAGTTCTCAAGGAGCTCAAGCAAGTCACTGAAGAAGTCGATCAATGGTTACTACCATCCTACGACACTGAGGCCGGCTATCAAAAGATGAAAGATAGAATAAAACTCAAGCCTTCATCTGTCCCGCCTTCAAAATGGCCTAAAATACTAGTATTAATCCTTGCTGGCAGCTTGATAGGATTGGGATTGATAATGTGGTTAGGAAATAAAAAAGAAAAAGTCAAAGCAGCGTCTGGTGAAACCATCAACTATGCCTTTCATGATGGATCAGAAGTATGGCTCAATGATGGCTCAAGCATAGAGTATAATACCGAGGAGTGGTCTTCTCATAGAGCTGTAGAATTAGAAGGCGAAGCACTTTTTGAGGTGAATAAGGGTGCTCCTTTTACTGTAAAGACAGTTAATGGTTTGATAACCGTCTTGGGTACACAATTCAATGTCAATTCATGGGGCAAAAAACTTCATGTAGAATGCTATGAAGGCAAAGTACAAGTTCAATCAGGAGACCAAACAACTGTTTTAACTGCAAATGAAAGTGTATACGTCATCGATGGAAAAATGCGAGCTATCCAAAATATCAACAATGCAACCCCGGCTTGGCAGCAAGGAGAATTACGGTTTTATGAGGATCAGCTAACTACTGTCTGTGATGAATTAGAAAGACAGTATCAAATAACGGTCGATCTCAAAGCAAGCGATAGGATATTTACAGGCAGTTTTAGAGAGGGAGATTTAGAAAAAGCATTGCGCAATATCTGCAAGCCTTTAGGTCTCAATTATACTATTAGTCCAGATAATAAAACTGTGGTGATTGAATAAGACCATGGGATATATCAAATGTCTTGCGCTGATAATTCTTATGACTCCTGGCGTAGCCCAATTGCTCGGACAAGCTATAGAAACAAATACAAAAACACTTACATTACAACAAGCCATAGAAGTCATAGAATCGAGGTCTGACTATGTTTTCAATTATGATCCGAACTTAATCAAAGGCTATACTTCTGATGCTGTAACCGACATCACTGATATTGATCAAGTCCTAAATAATGTATTATATAAAAGTCCATTTCTCTATGAGAAAGATGGTCAGACGATACTTATCTATTATCCAGAACCGCAACGTTATCGGATCTGTGGAACGCTGATAGATGCCATGGGGCGAACTGCACTTATAGGTGCTAATATTTCTATCCTCGGCACTTCTAGCGGCACACAGTCAGACCTGTCTGGCTATTTTGAATTTGAATATACCGGTGATAAGCACCAGTTGCTAGAGATAAGTTATTTAGGCTATCAAGTCATTCAGTTTCCTTTACAAGAAATATTAAATGATGAGTGCCCAACAAGAGTGCTGGAAATAGATAAAGACTTATTTGGTAGCGAGATTATCATCACAGATTATTTGCTTGATGGGATTTCAATTGATGATAACTATATGGGATTTAAATTAGATTTTGAGCGATTGTCTAAGCAACACTCTACAGCCGAGCATGATATCTTAAAGACAGCGCAGCTGCTTCCCGGTATTAACAGTATAGATGACAGTGCTTCTAATATCCAAATACGAGGAAGCGATCCAGGTCAGAATCTCATCTTATGGGAAGGTGTCCCTTTATATAATGCGGGACATGTATTTGGAATGATCTCTGCAATCAATCCTTTTACAGTAGACAAGGTTAGTATCTACAAAGGAGCTTATAATCCTAAGTATGACAATCGCGTCGGTGGCATCTTAGATATGTCTCTATCAAATGAGTTATCTAATGGATTTAAAGGAAGTGCAGGGACTACGATGACAGAGATGCATAGCAATCTATCTTTTCCTCTTATCGATAATAAAGTCACACTAGAATTATCAGGGCGTAAAAGTATCAACGGTATCTTTGATTCTCCAACCTTAAGCAGTTACACAGATAAGGTTTTTCAGTTTTCAATTATAGATGATCAAGCTAAGTATGATGAACTTTTGAGGACAGAACAATCACTACAATTTTCTGACTGGAATGCCAAAATTCTATATCGGCCATCAGAACGCATCATGATCAAAACTAGCTTTTATGGTAATGCACAAGATTTCAATTATTCCTTTTGGCTGGA
>CALHUZ010000496.1 GCA_938039305.1 uncultured Saprospiraceae bacterium | reverse complement strand
TCAGGTCTTGACGAGACTACTATAGCTACAGATGATTATGGCTTCTTTAAGATGGAAGGCATCCAAAATAAAGGTAACGCTGCTTTCTTGTCAGTGACATATCCTGGTAAGTTCGAGGCATTTAGAAAGTTCTCTGTTGTACCTAATCAATACAACTATACTGAGATAAAGATGCTTGACCGTACGATCATAGGAAGCATCAGTGCTGATGCAGGCGGAACATTGGTGTCTGATGACAATGCGTCTATTACACTTCCCAAAGGAGGTATCGTGGATAGCAGAGAGATGGCTTATATGGGTGATGTATCTGTGGCGATGTCTTGGATAGATCCAAGCGGAGAAGATCTCGCTCAGCGCATGATTGGAGATTTGAGTGGTCTTGATTCAGAAGGGGGATATAGATCACTTTCATCTATGGGTATGCTTCAAGTTGAACTTTCAGATGCTAATGGCAACGAGTTGAATATCGCACCAGGTGATAGAGCAGAATTAAAATTCCCGATTCCGGCAGAGCTGCTTTCTAAGGCTACTTCCACGATTCCATTGTGGAGTTATAATGAAGACATAGGAACATGGATCCAAGAAGGTATAGCAAAGAAAGAGGGTGACTTCTATGTAGGCATAGTGAGTCACTTCAGCGCTTGGAATGTTGACTTTATGACCGACCCGATAGAAATCAAAGGTAAGGTGCTATTGTCTACGGAAAGTGGAGAGGTAAGCGGAGGTTCATACTTACAGGTGTATGTCTGCAGTGAGGAGATTGGAAGAAAAGGAGGATGGTTATGTGATGACGGATCTTTTAGATTCTATAACTTCCCTAAAGGAGAACAGTTTAAAATCAAAGTGTACAATGATTGTGGAGGGCAGCTTTTTCAAGAGACTTATGGGCCTTTTGAGAACGATGAAGACCTCGGAGATATCGTTGTCACAAATATTAAAAATCAAATAAAGATCATTGGTAATGCAGTTGATTGTAATCTGATGCCGCTTGCGAACGCCGAACTGACAGTTTATCAAGGTTCAGTCCGGAAGAAATTTCCAATTGATGATCAAGGAAGATTTGAGTTTGTCACGGATCTTTGTTCAGATACTAAGGCGACCTTAGAGGTTTTAAATAGGGATGATTTATTATTTAATTCTGTTGAAGTTCCGTTGGATAAATCATTGGTTGAAGTTGCTGACTTAAAAGTGTGTGAAGCATTTGAAAGCTTTGTCGAAGTGACACCTGAAGGATTAGAAGGGATTCTATATACTAATATCATTCATGTTGCCATTGAAGAAGATCAAGGAGAACAACTAAAATTTGTATCACTTAGTTATGGCAATGAAGAATTTGACAATGTTGATACTCTTGATCAAAAAATTATTGAGATATCGTTTGCTGTAGATGTCAATACAGAAGAAGCAAATATGCTTGGATTCTTATTCATTAATGACGGATTGTTCTGCACGGGATTAGGCCCGATAGATGTTACAAATACTGAGGCTACTATCTCTTTGACGAAGTTTGAATGTGAATCAGGAGGATTTATACAAGGATCATTTAGAGTGGAAGAAGTGATCTGCCTTAATTGGATCACTGGTGAAACAACAACAACAGTAGTCGAAGGAAACTTTAGTGTACCCGTGAGATAAATTATAAAAAAATGTTGATGACAGTTCTCATTTGATTTGAATGTTGGTCGAGATGTCCTTTCGTTTTACGAAGGACATCTCGGTATTTAAATAGTATATGACTTTAAAAGAACTCATAGAAAAATCCAAAAGTAATGACGGTAGCGCACAGCGACTATTGTTTGAGCTTACTTGTGACCGATTGAAAGGGGTTGCTATGAGGTATGTCATAGATCAATCACAATCACAGGATGTTCTTCAAGAGGCTTATATCAGAATCTTTAAAAAGATTAAGACATTCAATTATATCAATGATGCTGCGGCCTTTGGATGGATGTGCCAGATAGTTGGTACAGAAGCCATTAGGCATTTGAAAAAGTCTAAACGATGGAATCAGATTTCAAATGATGGATACAGCGCTCCATCCGTTGCCCATAGTGCTGCATTTGATGATGAATTATATAAGATTCTACTGTCTCTTCCCGATAGACAGAGGATCGTGTTTAACATGTTTGCGATAGAGGGATATAGCCATAAGGAGATAGCGGCACAATTAGATATTGCAGAAAGTTCTTCACGTTCTATACTGACTCGTGCGAGAACCTTTCTCCAACAACAACTTACAAAACAAGACGATTATGCAAAAGTCTGACCAGAACCATATAGATGATTTGTTCAAAAATCACTTCGATTCATTTGAAGCGCCTGTCATAGATCGAGAGGGCTTGTGGCGCAAGATCGTTGGAAAAGATAATAGTCGTCGGATGTTTTTATGGCTATTCTGTAGCATTGGGGTTGCGAGTTTGGCCTGGGTTGTTTCTGCCGAAGTAGATTTTAATAATAAAGTAGAGAAGACAAGTATTGAGGTTGCTAATTTAGAAGCTATAGAAGTTCAAAAGTCAAATGATGAAAGAGTTAAAACTTTGGTGTCAATTATAGAAGATTCAAAAGAGAAAGATCTAAATGAACTTCCCGATGAGGAAAACAAAGAAGCTATAGAATCAACAGAAAGTGTCAAGAATAATGGCCCTAATGTATCTAAGGATAATGTGAATAAGAGAGTAGAGAAGTCTATTGATCAAAAGGCTATTGATGGAAAGGTTCCTTCGAAAGTTGAGGAGAGTCAAGATGTCTCCCAAAGTCTTCAGGTTAATGTGAGTGACGTAGAGCGTCAAAGTGAAGATGATTTTGAATCATTTACAGAAGTGGAAAGAAACCAAGAGCAAAAGACAAAAGAAGAAGTAGTAGGGAAATTTGAAATAACGAAAGCTGCAGATGAAGTGCTTTTTGGAGCGGGACGAGCGTCTGAGAGAAAGACGAGTCGTGCTATATCTACACTAGAAAATCGTATCAACGAAATTACATCAACTCGGCCCGGATTAAATGATAAGTATAATTCAAAATTGGTGTGTGCTACTAATGGAAGTGATGGATTAAGTGGTCATCTATTCTTTGATTTATATTCAGGAGTATCGGTAAGTTTAGATCAAGTAAGTCTCAATCCAGGATTTGTTGATGAGATAGCTTACCAAACTGCCTGGGTAGATCGTTATACTACGCTTCCTTCACTTTCAGCTGGATTGGCTGTAGGGTATGAGACCGATAGAGGGATGAGCCTTTCAGGAGGCGTGGAGTACCAAAGATTAGAAAGTCAGTATCGCACGACACAGACTGTAACAGAGATCATCATGGTCTATGATCCTATGGCGTATTTTTACTATGATGATAACAATGAGATAGTCTGGGTTGCGGATTCTGTGACAGCAGTCAGTAGATATGATCGAACAGTTTCATTGGGAAGTAAGACACACTTGATAAGTATACCGTTGCAATTAACTATTCCAATTGTATCTAAAGCTGGATGGCACATAAAAGCATTGGTTGGAGGTGCTTTTAATTTTTCAATGACTCATCGTGGGCATCATCTTCGTGATGACTTGATAGTTGATCCGATAACATCAGCTAATGAGAATACTTATATGAATCAGTCAGTTGGTTTTTCAATCGATGGTGGATTGCACATAGGAAGATATCTGTCTGAAAAGTTAGAATTGTATATAAGTCCGAGGTATCGGTACAATCGAACATCTTATCTCAATAGTTCAGAACACTTGAGTTTGTCACGGGACTTTCTTGGACTTAGAGTAGGAGCGAGATATCACTTAGATTGATTAGGATTTATCAGAATTAGAAGAGGGCAGCTCATCAAATACCTTTGACCAGCCTTGCTGCATAGCCAATAGATTAGTATCTATGGTAGACTGTACATCGGCCATGAGCTGCTTTGCATCTGAGCCATATATTGGATCGCCAACTCTAACTTTCACGTGTGTATTCCAAGAGCCGATTTGTCCGAATATTTGCTTCGTCATACTTGTTTCAAACCAATAATCTTTTCGCAGTGGATAGTCGATAGCTATTGGGATCACTGGTAGATTTAATTCTGCAGCAATTGAAAATGTTCCTACTTTGAATTTATTACTTGTTCTATTTGTGCCAGTCGTACCTTCTGCATAGACTAGGACATTGTCACCATTTTCTAAAATCTCTTTAGTCTTGTCTCTCGCAGCGAGTCTGCTTCTCATTTTCTCTCTTTTCACAAATATGATCCCAGTCATCTTTGCTCCTTGACTGATGATAGGTAGATTGCCTACTTCAGCTTTGGCTATGATAAAAGCATCTACAAAAGCAGCCTGAATCACTGGATCAAGAAGTGTTCTATGATTACTGATGACAAGTGCCGGAGAAATCCCTATGGATCCTATGCGCTCATCTACCTTGATTCCTAAAATCCTACAAGAGTTTTGAGCCCACTTTCTTCTATGCTTAAAACTGCGTTCTTGAGTCTTTCCTTTGATCCAACCTGCTACGGCAAGGCAGCTTACTTGATAGGCTGTATTCAGTAGAATTAAGACAACACGAATCCCGGCGATAATGTATTTCATAGTGATCACACAAACTTACTTTTCTTTTCAAAAACTTACGTCAGTTTGGGCATCTAATCGACATAGTTGTAACATTGATTTTGTGAGCTCAAGTGTAATTCTTATCTTTCTGGTGACAGTTTATTAAGCATAACTGACAATTGAGGGAAAGTTGAGGGGCTCCGTGACCTCTGACGTACCGATGTTACATTACCTAACACTTTCCCTTTATACGGCTTTCCTTTATGACTTCTTTCGGTAAGAAAATAGAAATATCAAAAGTCCCCACCTAAAAGCTATACTTGAATCTTATAAAGAATGCCTGTACTGGGCTTTCGTATTTCTCTACTCCTTGATTGAACATTAATTGTCCGACGAGATTGAGATCCCAGTTATTAGCTATTGAGTATGTTATTGTTGGATTAAAGAATAGAGCTTTTGCATCTCCCGGGCTAAAGATGTTAGCCATGCCGATACTAAGCAACGGAGAGAGTGGCTGATTTACTTGCATTAAGATGGCATATTTAAACGGGTATAGATTCTTCGCTGATAGTTGTGAGGTAAATAAACTTTCAAGACCACCAGTTGTAACGCCCAGACTATTGTAAAGTAAACCAGCATTTAGATACGTTCCTTTTTCAAAAGAGTAATCTACGGCGAAAGTACCTGCGAACCCTTCTTCTCGATTATCGGATAAAGGAGCAAAGTAGGATAGCTCACCCTTTATGCTTGCATTACCCAGATTGCCAGCCCATCCGCCGCCTATGACAAAATCATCTTCTACGTAGCCAGATAGAATTTGGAAATCATAGTTTCCTTTATTGAACTTCCATAATCCGCCGATCACCATTTTGTCAAAACTATCTGCGGCCTTGACGGCAAATTCTATACTCGAAGTAGCTCCGGTATAATATGTGATTCTAAGTGCATCACTTCCGGGCCTTTCTTCATAATCGAAGTCTGCGAAGTTGTAAGCATTGAAAATGTCATTGGGGTTCCAGACGGTATTGATACCCCAGTTGATGCGTTGTCTGCCAAGACGTATTTCCCAGTCACCAGACACATACTCTACATACAGTCGATCTATCATAGAGTGTAGCAGAAACCCATCTCCATTGACTATAGTTTTAGATAAATCAAGAAAGTCATTCCCATCATTCTCATCAAATCCTGCTAAGAGTATAGAGCGCTTGCCATAAAATATACGATTGCGCAATTCAGCTTTGAAAGTGAATTTGTCAGAAGGGTAGTACTGAAAATTGAGTCTATTGTGCAAGAGATTGTCCTGCACCAGATCGTCCATTCCAAATAAATTCAATCGGTATATAGATTGTAAATTTTTGACATAACCACCCAGCTCCCAGTTCTTTATTTCTTCGTCTTGGCTAAGCAGAATGCCGGGCATTGAGCAAACGCAAACTAGGAGTAGAATAAAGTAGCGATGGAAGGTCATGGTCGTGTATTGTGCTTAAGTGCTTTTGTTACTATGTGCTTGGGTTAAGTTTAAGAGGTTTAGCAAGTTTTATATGTTTAAGAAGTTTGTACTGTATGCAGTTTTAGCTTGGGCTTGAACTTAATCTTGAAGAATGTCGGAAACAATAACCCCATCATCAAGAGTCACCACTCTCCTTGCTCTATCAATTACTCTTTGATCATGCGTTGAAAAAACGAATGTTACATTCTCATCCTTATTGAGCTTGACCATGATGTCTAGTAGATCTTTTGTTGATTTAGAATCGAGGTTAGCAGTAGGTTCATCAGCTAATACAAA